>NZ_JAEMTF010000049.1:0-9133 GCF_016462415.1 Williamsia sp.
ACCACAGGCGACGCTCCCACGCCGCCGCCCGCGCCGACGTGGAAGCGTCGCCTGTGGTGGCCGGCCCGCAACACGTGGCGGTCGCTGACCTCGATGCGCACCGCGCTCGCGCTGCTGTTCCTGCTCGCGCTGGCCGCGGTGCCCGGGGCCCTGCTGCCGCAGCGCTCGCTCAACGAGCAGAAGACCGCCGCCTACATCGCCGACCACGGTCTGCCCGCGCGGATCATGGACCGCCTCGGTCTCTTCGAGGTCTTCTCCAGCATCTGGTTCACCGCGATCTACGTGCTGCTGTTCATCTCGCTCGTGGGGTGTCTGACGCCGCGCATGATCGAGCACGCCAAGTCGCTGCGCGCCCGCCCGGTCGCCACCCCGCGCAACCTGACCCGCCTGCCCCGCCACGAGCGTCACGAGGTCGAGGGAACGCCCGAGGAGATCGGGCAGCGGCTGATGGGCAACCTGCGTGGCTGGCGCAAGGTCTCCTCCACGGTCACCCGCACGGACGCCGACGGGACCACCCGCGAGGTCGTCGAGATCTCGGCCGAGAAGGGCTACCTCCGCGAGTTCGGCAACCTCGTCTTCCACTTCTCGCTGCTGGCGCTGCTGGTGGCGATCGCGGCAGGCAAGATCTACGGCTACGAGGGCACCCGCATCCTCGTCGCCGACGGCGACCAGGGGCTGTGCAACACCTCCACCGCGGTCTACGACTCCTTCCGCGGCGGCAACCTCGTCGACGGCACCCAGCTCGCGCCGTTCTGCGTGCAGGTCGACTCGTTCAAGGCCGACTACCTGCCGAACGGTCAGGCCGACCAGTACTCCGCCGACGTCCGCTACCAGACCGGTTCGGACCTCGACACCGGCGACTCCAAACCGGCCACCCTCAAGGTCAACGACCCGCTGCGCGTCGTCGGGGACCGGGTCTACCTCCTCGGTCACGGATACGCGCCCACCTTCACCGTCACGTTCCCGAACGGGGAGAAGCGCACCCAGACGGTCCCGTTCACCCCGAACGAGGCGGTCACCCTGCTGTCGTCGGGCGCCGCGCGCTTCGACACCCCCGGTGGGCTGTACCCCAACGAGGACGTGCGTCGGAAGAACCAGATCGCGCTCGAGGGACTGTTCGCGCCCACGGCCCTGTACTCGGGTGCCAACAACACGCTGCTGTCGTCGTCGTTCCCCGATGCCCGCGACCCCGCCGTCGCCATCCGCATCTACAAGGGCGACACCGGTCTCGACACCGGCCGGCCGCAGAACGTCTATTCGCTCGATCAGAACCTGATCAACCAGGGGCGCCTGATCCAGAAGGACCAGGTCAACCTGACGCCCGGTCAGACCGCGACGATCGACGACGGCACCAAGGTCAGCTTCGACGGCTTCCAGCCGTGGGTGTCGCTGCAGGTCTCACACGACCCCGCCCAGCAGTACGTGCTGATCTCGGCGATCGCGATGTTGCTGGGGCTGCTGGTGTCGCTGCTCATCAAACGCCGCCGCGTGTGGGCCCGGCTCACGCTGTCGCACGGGCCGTCTCCGGCGGCGGCGGATTCAGCCACCGGCGACAAACGACTTACAGTAGTAGAGATGGCGGGTCTGGCCCGCACGGATCAGGCCGGCTGGGGCGAGGGCTTCGGTGACCTGGTGAAGCGGTTGCTGGAGATCGACGAACCAGCGCGGACCGGACGACGCACGACCAGCGAGAGGTGACTGCGGAGTGAACAACATCGACGAGGGCGTGTCCCGGTACTCCGACCTGCTCTTCGGCACGACGCTGACGCTGTACGTGCTGGCCATGATCATGTTCCTGGCCGCACTCGCCTCCACGCGCTCGCGCGCGGTGAGCCCGGCCGAGGAGCAGAGCAGCAACGTCCTGGTCAAGACGGGTGCGGGCAGTGCGACCCCGCCGCCCGCGGCGATCGACCGGACGCCGGGCAAGGTCGGTGCGCGCGAGCGGACCGGCTTCGGCGACCGGATCGCGAAGATGGCCTTCCCGGTCGTGATCCTGGGGGCGCTCGCGCACCTCGGTTCGATCGTCACCCGCGGCGTGGCCACCGACCGCATGCCCTGGGGCAACATGTACGAGTTCATCAGCCTGTCGTGCGTCGCCGGGGTGATCGCGGGCATCGTCGTGCTGCGTCGGCCGGAGAACCGTCCGCTGCTCTCGTTCGTCCTGGTCCCCGTCGCGCTGCTGATGTTCATCGCCGGCCGCTGGCTCTACACCCAGGCCGCCCCGGTGGTACCCGCGCTCAAGTCGTACTGGCTGGCCATCCACGTCTCGATCGTCTCGGTCGGCTCCGGGGTGTTCCTGGTCTCCGGTGTGGCCAGCGCGCTCTACCTGATCAAGCTGCGCTACCCCGAGGCCGGCGCCGGCGTGTGGGGGCGCGTGCTCGAGCGCATCCCGAGCGCGCAGGCCCTCGACCGCCTCGCCTACAAGACCGTCGTCTTCGCGTTCCCGCTGTTCGGCCTCGGCGTCATCTGTGGTGCCATCTGGGCCGAGTCGGCCTGGGGCCGCTTCTGGGGCTGGGATCCCAAGGAGACGGTGTCGTTCATCGCCTGGATCATCTACGCGGCGTATCTGCATGCCCGCGCGACCGCCGGCTGGCGCAACACCTCGGCCGCGTGGATCAACATCGCCGGCTTCGTCGCGATGCTCTTCAACCTGTTCATCATCAACCTGGTCGTCTCGGGACTGCACTCCTACGCGGGGCTGTGAGCCACGCGGGTAGGTGAGCCACGCGGGTAGGTGAGACGCGCGGGTGGTGAGTCGCCCAGGCGAAAATCGTCGTCAGAGCGAGCCATTCGTGCCAGAAACTAAAAACCGGGTGCGACGACAAATTGGGGATTGTCGCGCCCGGGAAACGGGTAGCGGCTACGCCTGATCCTTGACGCGGTCGGCCTGCTGCTTCTTGACGACCTTGAGCAGCTCGATGACGACATCGATGGTCGACTCGGAGAGCTCCTCGTGGCGGAACGCGGCCAGATGCGCGCCGGTCTCGGCGGCCATCGCGACGTACTCGCGCTGCTGCTCGACGCGCTTGAGGTCCTCGTCCGGGTCGGAGAGGAAGTAGGTGACGCTGATCTCGAACGCACGCGAGATCGCCTCCACCGTGCGGAACGACGGTGTCTTCGCCTTCCCGGTGCGCAGCTGCGAGATGTAGGCGTCGCTGAGCGTGTAGCCCAGGCGGTTGGCCTTCAGCGCTATCTTCTTGCCCGTGTACGGAATACCGTTCTCGTCGCGGACGGTCTCGAACAACTCGTTGAGACTCATGGCGAAAGTACGTCCGGTGTTCACATCGGTCGTCGTGGTCATTCGTGCTCCCCAAACTTCTCGAAGCCGACCGCGGACGGCCGACTCCTACAGCAGATTGAACTCGCGTACCGCACTTCGTGATCGCGGATTACTCCAGGCGAAGACCGGTTACGGTTCGACTCTACCTTTTGAGGTCGTAAACGAGATGCCGCATTCAGGCGATCGCAGATATTCGCGATCGCGAAGACGACATGGGTGCTGCAGTCGGGAAATCGCGTCTACGTGGACGCGCCCGGGCGGGGGTCGTCACGGTGCGGTGCGCCGCCGGTGGAATCGTCGTCCGGACGCGGTGTGTGGGGATCGGCGTCGGGCGTCGAGGAGTCGTCGGGAGGGGTCGCGGGTCCGCCCGAGGTGGGGCGGGGGCCACGCCGGCCGCTGCGGTCGAGGTCGAGTAGGAAGTCGGTGTCGTCATCGGGTCCGATGGGGCCACGACCCCGCGTGACGGTGTCCTTCGGCTGCGGGCCGAATGCTTTCCAGACCAAGTAGGAAACGGCGACCGCCCCGATGAGAGCGAACAGATAGATCACAAGCAACCTCCACATGTACCCGGTAATTCAGGGTACGGGAGGTTGCGTGCGAGATGTTCTAGTCGGTCTTGCGGTTGAGCAGGGCGACGACGTCGGCCTCACGGAATCGGCGGTGGCCACCGGGGGTACGGATCGCTCCCAGCAGACCCGAGCTGGCCCAGCGCGCCACGGTCTTGGGGTTGACGTTGAACATCGCGGCAACCTGTCCCGGCGTCAGGGTGTGCTGGCTCGCGGCGCGCGGCGTGATGGGCATCGCGCTCGACGTCATCGCGGAGATCGGGTTGTGGTTGATGGCAGTCATAATCTGTCTCCTCATGCTGTGTCGGGCCGCTGGGTGGGACCGCGATCGCAGGAGCTCGGTCGGTGCGGCCGGTGGCCGCTCTGGCGTTGCCCTCCAACATGATTACACCGAGATTGCAAGGTGTTCGAACGGTCAGCTGTTGGTAAATCAATGGTAAAAATCGGGCATCGCGGTCGTCGCGGCCCCGGGAAGTACCCTGACGGGGTGAGTGAACGCGAGAACAACGCCGCCGGCCCCGGACGTCGACTGGCCATCCGACTGGCCCTCTACACCGCTGCGCGGCTCGGGCTCTTCGTCGTCGTGGCGGCCCTGATCTACGGCATCGGGCACCTCGCCGGGGTCGACGTCCCGATCCTGGTCGCGGGCATCTTCGCCGTCGTGATCGCCCTGCCGCTGGGCATGCTGCTGTTCAAGCGGCTGCGCACCGAGTTGAACATCGCGATCGCCGACGTCGACGCCGACCGTCAGGCCAAGCGCGACGCGCTGCAGGGCCGCATGCAGGGCATGAACGGACCCAAGGCCGGTGGCCGGAAAGCAACGCGCCCAACCGATCCCGGCACGGGCTCAGAGCGCGGAGCATGACCGCCGCCGGTCGGGCGTCGGCGTTGGTGGACCACCGGGGATCGCGCGCGTGGGTGGACACGGCGATCCGCCTCATCGAGGCCGACGCGACCCGGAGTGCCGACACCCACCTGCTGCGGTTCCCGCTGCCGGAGTGGGCCCGGTTCGTCGGCGCCGACGGGTCGCCGACCGGGATCGATCTCTACCTCAAGGACGAGAGCACCCACATCACCGGCTCGCTGAAACACCGGTTGGCCCGCTCGCTGTTCCTCTACGCCCTGTGCAACGGCTGGATCACCGAGACCACACCGGTGATCGAGGCGTCGTCGGGCTCCACGGCGGTGTCGGAGGCGTACTTCGCGGCCCTGATCGGGGTGCCGTTCGTCGCGGTGATGCCGCGCAGCACCTCGTCGGCCAAGGTGGCGCTCATCGAACGTCAGGGTGGGCGGTGTCACTTCGTGGACCGTCCCGGCGAGGTCTACGCCGCCGCGGCCGGCCTGGCCGACGAGCTCGGCGGGCACTTCATCGACCAGTTCACGATGGCCGAGCGGGCCACCGACTGGCGCGGTAACAACAACATCGCCGAGTCCATCTACAGCCAGCTCGCCCTCGAGACGCACCCCGTCCCCACGTGGATCGTGGTCGGCGCCGGGACCGGTGGCACGTCGGCGACGATCGGGCGCTACATCCGCTACCGCGGGCACCCCACCTGGCTGTGCGTCGTCGACCCGGAGAACTCCGCGTTCGCCCCGGCCTACGCGTCCGGGGACGGCGCCACGGTCTCACCCGTCGGCTCGCGGATCGAGGGGATCGGCCGACCGCGGGTCGAGCCCTCGTTCGTCTCCCAGGTCATCGACACCATGCTCACCGTGCCCGACGCGGCGTCGGTGGCGACCGCGCGCCTGGTGGGTGACACCCTCGGCCGCCGGGTGGGCCCGTCGACCGGCACCAACGTGTGGGGCGCGTTCACGCTGATCGCCGAGATGGTGGCCCAGGGCCGCGGCGGCAGTGTCGTCACGCTGCTCTGCGACGGCGGCGACCGCTACGCCGACACCTATTTCGACGACGGCTGGGTAGCCGCGCAGGGCCTGGAACTCGACGCCCCGCGTGCCGTGCTCGACGAGTTCGTCGCGACCGGCCGGTGGCGCGGGTGACCCAGGCCGACCCCGGCGCAGGCGCCGGCCCGATGATCGAGGCCGTCGACCTGGTTCGCGAGTACCGGATGGGTGAGCAGCGGGTGCGCGCGCTCGACAACCTGAACCTCACGCTCGACGGCGGACAGTTCGTGTCCATCGTCGGTCCGTCGGGGGCGGGCAAGTCGACGCTGCTGCACGTGGTGGGTGCGCTCGACGTCCCCGACTCGGGCACCATCCGCGTCGACGGTGAGGACATCGGCCGTCTGACCGACGATCAGCAGTCCGAGTTCCGCAGGCGCAAGGTCGGATTCATCTTCCAGTTCTTCAACCTGGTCCCCACGATGTCGGCGTGGGAGAACGTGGCGCTGCCGCGGCTGCTCGACAGCACGCCCCTGCGGAAGTCCAAGGCCGACGCCATCGACCTGCTCGAGCGGGTCGGTCTGGGCAACCGCGCCGACCACCGACCGTCGGAGCTGTCCGGCGGTCAGATGCAGCGGGTGGCCATCGCCCGGTCGCTGGTGATGAACCCGCGGATCGTGCTGGCCGACGAACCGACCGGGAACCTCGACTCGCACACCGGGCAGGCCATCCTCGACCTGCTCGGCGGCCTGGCCCACGACGACTCCGGTCGTCTCGTCGTCATGGTGACCCACGACGCAGGCGCGGCCGCGGTCGCCGACCGCTCGGTCACCGTGCGCGACGGGCGGATCGAAGAATCCGCCGACGCACCGTGACGTCCCGCTTCGTACCCGCCCGCCTGAATCCCGTGCCCGCGTGGACCCGGGTGCGCGTGCTCAACCTGCGCGAGCTGCGCAGCCACCGACTCCGGGTGATCACCTCGCTGATGGTCATCATGGTGTCGTCGATGCTGATCGTGGCGGTCCTGGGTACCTACGGATCGCTCAGTTCCTCGGTGCGACAGCTCAGTTCGACCGTGTCGGGCTCGGCCGACCTCGACGTCAGCGCGATCGGCGACAGCGGCCTCGAGGAGTCGCTCGTGGACGCGATCCGGCGCGAGGTGCCGCAGGCCGCCACCGTCGCCCCGCTCGTGCAGTCGTCGGTGTCGATCGACGGTGAACAGGTGTCGGTGCTCGGTTCGGATCTGACGATCCTCGGGCTCGGTGGCGCGATCCGGTCGGTGCTCACGGCGCAGTCGGGCGGCGGTGGGGGAGTGTCGTCGTCCGAACTGACCTCCGGCATCGCGGTCGGTCCGGGGCTCGGCTACCGCGTGGGGCAGCGGGTGAGTGTCAACGGCGTCGACGCCGAGGTCACCCGCGTCGTCGACTCGGATGCGGCCGCGCCCATCAACAACGGGCGGTTCATCGTCGCGTTCCTCCCGTTGGCGCAACGGATCACGCAGCAGAGCGGGCGGCTGGACTCGATCCTGGTCAAGGCCGCCCCCGGCGTCGACACCGACACCCTGCGCGCCGACATCGAGCGGGTCGTCGACGGGCGGGCCGTGGTCAACAACCCCGACTTCCGCGCCAAGCAGGTGGAGACGGCCAGCGCGGTCACCCGGGACTCGACACTGCTCGTCGCGCTCATCTCGCTGGTGATCGCGGCGTTCCTGGTCTTCAACACGATGAACATGGCGGTGGCGTCGCGCCGCAAGATGCTGGCGATGGTCCGGGCCATCGGGGGCCGGCGCGGGCCGCTGGTGCGTGACCTCATCGGCGAGGCGGCGCTGTTCGGACTCGTCGGTGGACTGATCGGGATCGGTTTCGGCGTGCTGGCCGGTCGGTGGTTGATCGGGCGGTTGCCGTCGGTGACGGCGGAGGGGTTCGGCGCGACGCTGACCTATCACCTGCCCTGGTACGTCGGGCCGGTCGCCGTCGTCGCCTGTGTGCTGGCGTGTGTGGCGGCGAGTGTGCTCGCGGCGCGGTCGGTGTTCGCGCTGTCACCGATCGAGGCGATGGTGCCGGGCGAGCTGAGTGCCCGCGACCGCGGGCCCGGGGTGATCGAGTGGGCGGCCGGGGTCGGTGGCGTCGCGCTGGTGGCGGCCGGCTGGGTCATCGCCTACACGGTGCAGGGACGGTTGGTGTTCGCCGCCGCGGTCGTCTCCAGCATCGGGTCGTTGCTGTTCTTCTTCGCGATCACCAAGCCGCTCGTGCGCGCGGTGACCGCGCTGGCGTCGCGGTTCGGTGGGCCCGGGAAGCTCGCCGCGGTCAACACCGAGCGCACCCCGCGTCGGGCGTGGGCGACGTTGATGACGGTGTCGGTGGCCGTGTCGGTGGGGATCGGGACGTCGGGTGCGATGAACGACCTGGTCGGTTCGGTGTCCGGTGCGCTCGACGGTCTCGCCGACCCCGATCTCTACGTCTCGTCGCAACCGGTCGAGAACATCCCGAGCGGGCCGATCCTCGACTCGTCCATCCGCGACCGCGTCGCGGCGGTTCCCGGTGTCGAGCGCGTGGTCGGTGGGCAGTGGGCGACGGTCAACCTCGGCGAGGCCAGGATCCTGATGCAGGGGCTCGCGCCGGGCATCCAGGCGCCGTACGTCAAGAAGGCCTCGCCCGAGGTCGTGCAGCAGGTGCTCGACGGCAAGGGCATCATCATCTCGAAGGTGCTCGGTCGCGCGTTGGACGCCGGCGTCGGCGACGAGATCCGGCTCGCCACGCCCACCGGCTTCCACACCCTGAAGGTCCTCGAGTCCGTCGACTACGTGACCCTCGACTCGGGCACGGCCGCGATGTCGGAGTCGTTGCTGGCGCAGTGGTTCCAGCGCCCCGGCAACAGCTTCCTGCAGGTCACCTACGCGCCGGGGGTCGACGAGGCGCAGGTCCGTTCCGCGGTCGACGCCGCAGCGACCTCGGCGGCGGGTGGTGCCTCGCAGCCCGTCTACGTCTACACCGGCGAGGAGACCCTCGACGCGACCCGCGCGTCAGTCGAGCGGTCCGGCGCCTTCACCATCGCGATCCAGTGGATCGTGGCGCTCGTCGCCGCGGTCGCGTTGCTCAACACGCTGTTGCTGTCGGTGATCGAGCGCCGACGCGAACTCGGGGTGCTGCGGGCCATGGGTGCGTCGCGGACGTTCATCTCCCGGATGGTGCTGGCCGAGGCCGCGGCGATCGCGGCCGTCGGGTCGGTCCTCGGCGTCCTCAGCGGCGAGCTGCTACATGTCATCAGCGACAAGGTGCTCGGCGTGACCACCTCGGTCGACATCGGCTACGCGCCGCAGTACTCGACGATCCTCTACGTCGTCGTCGCGTTCGGACTCTGCTTCGTCGGTGCCTTCCTGCCCGCCGCCCGCGCGGCCCGCATGAACATCAGCGAATCCATCCTCGACGAGTAGCGAGCGAGCCCGCCC
>NZ_JAEMTF010000049.1:9233-33817 GCF_016462415.1 Williamsia sp.
TAGCGAGCGAGCCCGCCCTCGCGCGTTGGGCCCTCGTTCTCGCGCGTCGGGCCCTTGCCGCGCTGCGTTGGGCCCTTGTCGCGCTGCGTTGGGCCCTTGTCGCGCTGCGTTGGGCCCTTGTCGCGCCGTGGTGGGCCCTCGTTCCGGCGCGTTGGGCTCTCGATGTCATCACGGGCAGAAGATTGCTCGGACGCGACGAGCTGGTCGCAGGGCCAGTTCGCTCGCCGGCTGACTATTCGCACCCTCATGGGCCGTTCGCACCCTCCCGGGGCGATGCGAACGACACGCGAGGATGCGAACAGACCATGACCATGCGAACGAGCCCAAGCCGCCTCGGAATATCTACCGTCAATAAATGTTGACAGGCTGTAGATGTCAACATAACCTGACACCATGCAGGACGACGGAGACATCGATCAGAACGACATCACCACCGCTGCGGCGAGTACCGATCCCTCTCAGGGGTTGGTCGCCGTCCGCGCCCTGCGCACACTGGCCGACCGACTCGAAGAAGTTCAGGTGGCCAGCGCACGCGAGCAGGGATGGAGCTGGCAGGCGATCGCAGAGGTACTGCAGATCAGTCGCCAGGCCGTCCACCAGAAGCACTCGGCTCGCGAGAAACACCGAGCCCAGGAGAACCAGGGCTCCTCGACCAGAACCACATGAAAAGAGACATCACATGTTCGAACACTTCACACGCGACAACAGGCACATCCTGTCCTTCGCCATGGAAGAGGCCGCCGACCTCGGGCACACCCAACTCGGCAACGATCACCTGATCCTCGGGATGCTCTGCAACGCACGCAGCCCGATCTTCGACCGGCTCACCGCCGAGGGCTTCACCCTCACCGCGGCCCGCGAGACGGTGCGCGAGGTCCGCGGCGACGGCGATGACGCCGATCCCGAGGACGCGGACGCATCGCAGGTCGACGAGGACCGCGAGGCCCTCAAGTCCGTCGGCATCGACCTCGACAAGGTCGCGACCGCCATCAAGAACACCTTCGGCACCGACATCACCGACGGGTGGTCCAAGCGCGGGTCCGAGCGTCGCGGACGTGGCGAACGCAGCCACGGCGAACGCGGCCACGGCGAGCGCGGACACCGGGGCGGACCCGAGCGCGGCGGGGACTTCGGCCCTCGCGGACACCGGGGTCATCGCCACGGCCACGGCGGTCCCGACTTCGGTGGGCCCGGATTCGGCGGACCCGGCTTCGGTGGACGCGGAGGATTCGAGCCGGGCGAGGGACCGTGGGAGAACGGTCGCGGCCGACGCGGACCCCGTGGACGCGGCGGGCCCTTCGGCCGGCCCCGCTTCTCGGTGGACGCCAAGGCGGCCCTCGCCAACGCGGTCCAGATCGCCAAAGAGGCCGGCAGCGATCGGCTCACGGCCGAACACGTCCTGCTCGGCATCCTCAAGACCGACGACAAGCGTTCACGCGCACTGATCGAATCGGTCACCACGTCGGAGAAGCTGCGTGACGCCCTGAGCGCCACCGCCTGATCGACGTGATCGACGCTGCGCCCACGGGGGATCCCCGTGGGCGCAGTGCATTCGCCGGGTACCCGCGAGACGGGTCAGGCGATGGCCAGGCCGACCGCCGTGGCCAGCGCCCAGACGACCATCGCCAACCCGGTCTGTGCCAGCGCCGGGATCAGTGCGGGTCCCTGCGCGCCGCCGCGGACGGGAGCGTGCGCCCGCCACGCCAACGGCGCCGCGAGCAGTCCGAGCAACGCCCACGGAGTCGCGATCACCAGGACCACCGACAGCACCGACGGAACGGCCACCAGAGCCAGATGAAGATCACGAGTCCGCTTGTCGCCCAGCCGGACCGCGAGCGTCGTCTTGCCCGACTCGGTGTCGGACGGGATGTCGCGCAGGTTGTTGGCGACCAGCACCGCGCTGGAGTACGAGCCGACCGCGACCGCGCTGACGATCCCGACCCAGTCGATCCGCCCGGCCTGGACGAACTGCGTTCCCAGTACTCCGACGAGGCCGAAGAACACGAACACCGCGACCTCGCCGAAGCCGGCGTAGCCGTAGGGGTTCTTGCCGCCGGTGTAGAACCAGGCGCCGGCGATGCAGACCGCGCCGACGAGGATGAGCCACCAAGCGCTGGTCAGCGACAGCACCACACCGGAGACGCCCGCGACCGCGAAGGCCGTGAACGCGGCGTTGCGGACCGAGTGCGGCGAGGCCGCCTTCGAGCCCACCAGTCGCATCGGACCGACGCGGTCGTCGTCGGTGCCGCGGATGCCGTCGGAGTAGTCGTTGGCGAAGTTCACCCCCACGATCAACGACACCGACACCACCAGCGCCAGCAGCGCCTTCCACCAGAGCGCGTCGCCCAGCCAGGCGGCGGCGCCCGTTCCGGCGAGCACAGGGGCGATCGCGTTGGGGAACGTGCGCGGCCGCGCACCGTCGAACCACTGCTTCGGGGTTGCCATGCCGACAATCCTTACCCATCTGCTCCCGCGGCCGATCAGACGGTGTCGCAACTAGTGTGTAGATCTGTTCGCGTGAAGGGGTTGTGATGTCGGAGGGGTCGTCGGCGGTGACGATCGGACTGCTGGGTCCGGTCGCGGTCGACACCGGCCGCGGCATGGTCGAGATCGCCGGAACCCGCGCGCGTCGGCTGCTCGCGGCGTTGACGTTGCAGCCCGGCATCGTCCGGTCGGCCAGCGTGCTGATCGACCTCGTGTGGAGCGACGCCCAGCCGAAATCGCCGCAGTCGGCGCTGCACACCCAGATCTCCCGACTGCGCCAGACGCTGCCCGAGGGCATGATCGCCGCCGGCTCGGCCGGCTACCGCCTCGACCTCACCGGCCACGCCGTCGACGTCGACCGGGCGCGCAGCCTCATCGACGACGGCACCGCGGGCGCACTCGACGACGCCGCGCGACTGTGGCGTGGCGTCCCCGGCGACGACCTCGGCGACGACGACCTGGCCGCCGAGGTGCGCGCGGTCGGTGACGGGCTCCGTCGGCGCCTCGACGAACGGCGGTGTCGGGTGGCGCTCGAGAACGGCGACCACGAGACCGCGCGGCGGGTGGCGCAGTCGCTGTGCGACCACGATCCGTTGGACGAGCCGGCGCATCTGTTGCTGATGCGCGCGCTGCAGGGCGCCGGGCGCACCAACGACGCGCTCGCGGTGCACGCCCGTCTGCGGCGTGCGCTGTCATCCGAACTCGGCGTCGATCCGGGCGCCGAGATCGCCGCGCTCCACCGCGAGATCCTCGAGGGCCCGACGGCGGCTGTGGCCGTCCCGACCGCATCGCCGGCCGGCCGTACCGCGCGGGGATCGACCGGGCTGCGGGCCGAACCCAACAAATTGCTCGGTCGCGCAACCGACATCGAGGATCTCCTCGCCGGGCTGCGGCGTCACCGCGTGGTCTCGATCGTGGGACCGGGCGGGGCGGGCAAGACCCGTCTCGCGCAGGCCGTGGGCCGTCGGGTGGCCGACGAGTCGCGGTCGGTGCTCGTCGTCGAACTCGCCTCGGTGCGGACCGACGACGACGTGGTCGGCGCGGTCGCCGCCGCGCTCGGGGTGGGGGAGATCGACCTCGCGCCCGGTGGGCGTCCGCTCATCCCGGTCGGCGACCTGTCCTCGCGACTCGTCGATGCCCTGACCGGCCGGTCGGCCCTGCTCATCCTGGACAACTGCGAACAGATCATCGACGGGTGCGCGCGCGTGGTGTCCGACCTGCTCGCCGCCGTGGCCGATCTGACCGTGCTGACCACCTCCCGCGGGCCGCTGCGCATCGCGGGGGAGTCCGTCCACCGGCTGGGGCCGTTGTCGATCGACGGCGATTCCGAGTCGCCGGCCACCGACCTGTTCGTCGCCCGGGCCACCGCGGTGCGGCCCGACGTCGTCATCGACCGGGACACCGTCGCGCAGCTGTGCCGCGACCTCGACGGTCTGCCTCTGGCCATCGAGCTCGCCGCCGCGCGGGTCCGGACCATGGCCGTCGCCGACATCGCCCGGTTGCTCTCCGAACGTCTGACGTCCGGACGGCTGACGCTGCTGCGGTCGGGCGACCGGACCGCCCCCGATCGGCATCGGACGCTGCAGGCGGTCATCGACTGGAGCTGGGACCTGCTCGACGACCCCTCCCGCTCGGCGCTGCGTCGTCTCTGTCGGTTCCCGGCCGGGTTCTCCTCCGACGCCGCGGTCGCCGTGCTCGGGCCGGCGTTGGGCGACGATCCGTTCGCCGTCGACGACGCGCTCGACGCGCTGGTGGACCAGTCGTTGCTCACGGTGACGGAGACATCGGCGGGGACATCGGCGGGGACGTCGGGCCGCGTGCGCTACCGGATGCTGGAGATGGTCCGCGAATTCGGCGAGGAGCGACTGGCCGCGTCGGGGGAGGGCGCCGACGTCAACGGCGCGATGGCGCGGTGGGCGGCGCACTGCGCCGACGACATCCGCAGCCGCTACGAGTTCGGCGACCACAGCAACGCGATGGCCGACGTCATCGCCGACGCCGACAACCTCGTGTGGGTGCTGCGGCGGTGCACCGACCCCGAGGTCGCCGGGCGTCCCACAGATGCCATCGCAACGGCCATCAGCGTGTTCCCCGCCCTCGCAGGCAGTTGGATCGCGCGCGGGCTGCACGTCGAGGTGCGCAACTGGTCGCCGCGCATCGTCGACCTGCTCGCACACCCACCGTCCGGTCTCGATCACCATGAGCGCGAGCTGTGGCAGGCGTCGTTGGAGATGGCCGCGGGTCACCTGATGATGCTGTCGACCGACCCGCGCGCACTGGCCCGGGCGATGATCGGGCTGCGGGCGTTACAGGATCCCGACGCCGTGATGACCCGCCGCGCCGACTTCATCGGCGCGATCATGTTGTCGCGCAGACCGTTCGCTGCGCTCCGTGTCATCTCCCGGGGGTGTCGGTCGCAGACGCCGGAGGTCCGGGCGATCGCTCTGTCGGTGCGGTCGAACGCGCGGGAGAACTCCGGCGATCTGCGCGGGGCCCTGGCCGACTCGCTGCTCGCCCAGGAACTCGCCACCGAACGTGGCGACATGTGGATCACCGCGATGGGGTCGATGGAGATCGCGAGCATCCACGGTCAGAGCGGTCGGTACGGCGAGGCGGTCGGCTACTACCGCACCGCGGCGGTCAAGCTCGCCGAGCTGGGCGCAGACGAGGAGGTCGCCCAGGTCGAGTGCTACCTGCTGTGCAGCCTGATCGGCTCGGGGGCCATCGACGAGGCGCGGGCCCTGCTCGACGAGATCTCCGACGGGTGGTCGCCGGATCAACCACTGCCCCAGGGTGTCCCGCAACTGGTCGCCGGCACCCTCATCGGTGTCGCCGAACTCGCGCTGCAGTCCGGTGACGACGCGACCGCGGCAGAGGTCGCCGGGCGCCTGGTCCGCTACGTCCTCACCGAACACGCCCGGGCAACCCAGGACCCGTCGATGCTGTTGTCGGTCAGCGCCGGCGTCGCGCTGCTGACGTTGTCGGGGGCAGGCGACACGGCGCGAGAACACCTGCCGGCGCTGGCGACGCTGCTCACCACCCAGTTCATGCCGGCCGGGTTCCGTGACCTCCCCCAGACCGGGGCCGGGGCGATCGCGGTGGGTGCGGCACTGTGTCGGGTGCACCCCGGCTCGGACGACGGCGCGCGCCTGATGGCGATGGGCGCCCGACTGCAGGCCCGGCGGGACTACCCGGCGTTGGGCCGGATCCGCGCCGAGATGGCCGAGCTCTCCGGGATGCCCGCGGCCGCATGGGAATCGATGAGCGCAACGATCGACAGGATGCCCCGACGCGTATGCGTCGAGAACATCCTGTCGATACTGGATCAGGCCGTCCCACAGGAGGTTTCGGCCTGACCGGTCACGCGTTGCGCATGTAGGCCCGTACGGTCAGCGGTGCGAAGACGGCGATCAGTACCGCGGCGCCGAGCAGCGACCACAGGACGTGGATGCCGACGTGGCCGTTGTTGGTCAGCTCGCGCACCGAGGTGACCAGGTTCGACACGGGGTTGACCTTGACGAACCCCTGCAACCAACCGGGCATCGTCTCCGGCTGTACGAACGCGTTGGACACGAAGGTGAGCGGGAACAGGATCATCAGCGAGAAGCCCTGTACCGCAGAGGCCTTCTTGACGAGCATGCCCATCAGCGCCCAGATCCAGGAGACCGCGAAGCTGCAGACGATGACCAGGACGATGGCGCCGATCAGTCCGAGCGGATCGGGCCGCCAGCCCATCGCGATGCCGACGATGAACGTGATGACCGTCGCGATCAGGTAGCGGACGACGTCGGCGAGCAATGCGCCCGCCAGAGGAGCGGTCCGTGCGATGGGCAGGGACTTGAACCGGTCGAAGACGCCTTTGTTCATGTCCTCGCGGAGTTGGGTGCCGGTGACCACCGAGGTGGTGATGACCGACTGCACCAGGATGCCGGGAATGATGATCGGAAGGTATTGCGACACACTGCCGGCCAGGGCGCCACCGAAGATGTAGGTGAACATCAGCGTGAAGATGATCGGCTGGAACACCACGTCGAAGAGCTGCTCGGGGTTGTGCCGGATCTTGAGCATCCCGCGGTAGCCCATGGTGAACGACTGCTTGACGGTGTCGGTGAAGCCGACCGAATCGGGGACCTCCCGCACGATGGGATGCTGCGCGGTCGGGCTGTCGATGGTGAGGGTGGTCATGCTGCGTGCTCCTTCTCGGAGTGGGTGTCGGCGCCGGCCGGCTTGCCGGTGATGGTCATGAAGACCTCGTCCAGGCTCGGCTTGGCGACGTTGAGTTCGGTGATGGCGATGTTCTCGGCGATCAACGCGGCCATGACCTCGGAGACGAGTTCGGGACGCGACAGCGGGATGGTGACCCGACCGGCCTCGGGGCTCAGGGTCCCCTTCTCGCCGACGACCCGCTCGACGATGCTCAGCGTGGCGACGGTGTCGGTGCGCTCGGCCGGACGGACCTGCAGGGTGTTCACGCCCACCGAGTCCTTCAACTCGTCGGCGGTGCCGTCGGCGATGACGATGCCGCGGTCGATGACCGCGATGCGGTCGGCGAGCTGGTCCGCCTCGTCGAGGTACTGGGTGGTGAGCAGGATCGTCGACCCCTGGCTGACGAGTCGGCGGATCGTCTCCCACATCTGCGCTCGGGTCCGCGGGTCGAGCCCGGTGGTCGGTTCGTCGAGGAACAGCAGTGGGGGAGCGGCGATGAGGCTGGCGGCGAGGTCGAGACGCCGGCGCATACCGCCGGAGAACTCGTTGAGCGGACGGGTGGACGCCTCCTCGAGGCCGAATTCCTCGAGCAGATCCGAGGCGATCGTCCGCGATTCCGCGCGGCCCTTGCCGAGCAGACGGGCGAAGACGATGAGGTTCTCGCGGGCGCTGAGGTCCTCGTCGACCGATGCGTACTGACCGGTGACCCCGACGAGGGACCGGACCGCGACTGGCGCGGCGACGACGTCGTGCCCGAAGATCTCGGCCGTGCCCGCGTCGGGGCGGAGCAGCGTGGCGAGCATGCGGACCGTGGTGGTCTTGCCTGCGCCGTTGGGGCCCAGGACGCCGTACACCGAACCGGTGGGAACGACCAGGTCGACACCGTCGACCGCGCGGGTGGAACCGAAGTGCTTGACCAATCCGCGGGCGACGATCGCCGGCGCATCGGTGGCGGGTGCTGTGTTCATGGGACGAACACTGCGCCGAGCGCCTGTCGTCGCACTGACACCGACTGTCGTCGGCCCTGTCGTCGGGCTAGAAGAGGGTGATGTTGTTGAGTCGGTTGGAGTCGCCGTTGGTGTCGTAGGTGTAGGTCAACGCAGGGAACCCGGTGCAGTCGAGGTAGCGGATCTTTCGTGATGCGCCGGGCGCGATGTCCTCCGAGGAGCTCGTGAGCCCCCCGTAGGCGGTGGTGAAGACCGCCGCATTGATCGCGGTGACCGGCCCTTTGTTGACGACGGTCGTGGTGCAGGTGCTGCGGTCGGTGGAGATCGACAGATCGGGCAGTCCGCTCGCGGCCGACGCCGTTCCGGCGGTGATGGCGCCTGCGGCGGCGAGTGATGCGACCGGCAGCACGACCGCCGCGGTGAGTCGGGTGAATGTTGTCATGTCTGTTACCTCCTGGTGGATGTGCGAAGAGATGGGTCTACGCGGTGATGGTGGCCACGGCCGGGGCGCCGAGGTTCGCGAGCGCACCGCCGATGGCGATCAGTCCGGTGCCGGTGCGCACGACGGCACTCGGCGGCACTGGGTCCCCACCGGAGACCTTCAATTGGACCGTGCCCCTGGCTCCCGTCGACAGGTTGATCCACGCGACATTCGCAGGGGGGTCGATCTGGCCCGCGCAGCGGGGGAACGGGGATTTCCGGATGGCATCGTCGACGCTTGCGCAGTACGGGCCCAACGAGAACTTCAGGATGCCGGGAGCGGTTCGAGTGGCGGTGATGTTCTCGACGCCGAAGGGGAACGGGTCGGCGAAGAAGAGCCATCGGGACGGGATGTTGACCGAAACTGACTGGCTCGCACCATGTTGCGGTGCGGCCACGGCGTGTCCTGCGCCGAAGGTGGTGGTCGCGATGGCGGCGGCCGCGGTCAACGACACGACCGTCTTGGTGATGATGCGCCGGGAAATTCTCATGACTGTTGATCCTTTGGTGTTCGCGATGGTGATGGGGTACGGCCGCGTCAGGGCCAGATCAGTCGTCCGGCCTGGAAGTCCTGGGCGTAGCGGGAACCATTGGGGCCCTGGCGGTATTCGTCGCCGACGGGAAGGCCGAGGCGTCCACCCGGACCGCCGGCGGCGGCGTACTTGTTGAGGATCTGGCCCCACACGGGATGGGTGCCGGTTGCGGCCCCGTAGTACATGTTGCCGCCCTCGAAGAACTGTTTACGACCCTTGCCTGCGGCGTCGAGTTCATCGGTGACCGGGAACCCCAGCGGTCCGCGTTCGAAGTTGTACTGCCCCCACCGGAAACGGATCGCTCCGCCGATCTGATGGGCGGTTCCACCGGAGACCGATGCCTTCCAGTAGAAGGAGGTGTCCTTCTCGAATCGCTGGAACCGGCCGCCGAAGGCCGCCGCGGCTTCGTTCATCGTCGGATTGCCCCACTTGTCGGGGCCGCCGGTGGCCTTGTAGGCGTCGAGTATCCGTCCGCCGACGGTGTACTCGCCGTACGACTCGTCCGCGGCGGCTGTTCCCACCGCCTGGGTGGACACGATCATCAGCAGTGACAGCACCGCCACCGCCCACGTCGTCAGTCGTTTCCGTGTGTGCATCGAGATCACGCTCCTTGGTGGTCGGTGGCATCTGTCGAGTCGGAACCTCGACGGATCTGATGGTGGTATCGCGGAGTACCACTTCGTTGTTACGGCGAACGACCGGATGTAGTCTGATCGGACGACATCCGAGTCCGGTGAGTCTGATCCCGCCGACCCCTCTGCGGCCGCTGCCGCGGTCCGATTGGCCGTGTTCGCAACGTATCTCGCATTTGTGCAGATGTCGGAGACGGTGCCGCTCGGCTACATTGGGCACCGCCAGCAGGCGCCCGCCCACGACGACAGAGAACCCGTAGATGCCTCCCGACCACGCGCGCCGACCGACCCGACAGGGTCCGCGGCGGTTCGCCGGTGATCTCGAGGCCACCCAGATCATCCCGTCCGGTGGAGGCCGGCATGCGCGCCCCGAGCCACCGCGCAGACGCCCGCGGCGTGCCAGGGCAGTGGGCCGGACGGCAGTCGCGCTGGCCGCGTGTGGGGTGCTGACCGCGACAGGTCTGGCGTGGTCGGGGGCCCAGACGGTGCAGGGCGCCTTCCACACCTCCGATGCGTTGGACGGGGCTCCGCGCTCGACCGGCGCCGCCGAGAACATCCTGCTCATCGGCCTGGACTCCCGAAAGGACCGCAACGGCAACGACCTACCGCCCGACGTCCTCGCCCAACTGCACGCCGGCGACGGACAGGAAGGCGGCTACAACACCAACACCCTGATCCTCGTCCACGTCCCCGCCGACGGGAAGAACATCGTCGCCTTCTCCATCCCCCGCGACGACTACGTCCCCGTCGTGGGCATCGACGGCTACGACCACGCCAAGATCAAAGAGGCCTACGGCCTGAAGAAGGCCCAGGCCGAACAACAACTCGTCGACAGCGGTGTCACCGACCAGGCCACGCTCGAATCACGCAGCCGCGACGCCGGGCGCGCGGAGACGCTGCAGACCGTCCGCGCCCTGACCGGGGTGCCGATCGACCGGTTCGCCGAGGTGAGCCTCGTCGGCTTCTACGACATCACCAAAGCACTCGGCGGGGTGCAGGTCTGTCTCAATCACGCGGTCTCCGACAGCTATTCCGGCGCCCACTTCGCCGCCGGCGTGCACACACTGAACGCAGCGCAGGCACTGGCCTTCGTCCGCCAGCGCCACGGCCTCGACAACGGCGACCTCGACCGCACCCACCGACAACAGGCGTTCCTGCTCTCGGTCACCCACGCCCTGGCGTCATCAGGGGTGTTCGGCGACCTCACGAAACTCGCCGGGCTCGTCTCGGTGGCCCAACGCGACGTCACCCTGTCATCGGGCTGGAACATCGTCGACTACGCCCACCGCATCGGCGACATCAGCGGCCAGAGCACCCGTTTCACGACGCTGCCCGTCCTGCGTTACGACACCGTCGACGGCCAGGACGTGAACATCATCGACTCCGCCGCCATCAAGACCCAGGTCCAGACCGCCTTCGGCATCATTCCGCCGGCCCCGACATCAGCGTCGCCGCGGCCGTCCACCGGTGTGCAGTCATCGACACCGACATCGACCACAACAGGCGACGACCCGCCCCCGGATCAGGGCCCGCCGGTGACCACGTCGTCGGGCGGGGTTCCGTGCGTCGACTGATCCTCAGAGATCGTCGATGTGGACGTAGCCGTCCTGCAGGGCGCGGGCGAGCAGGGTGGCCTTCGTGTTCGCGGATCGTCCGACGCTCTCGTACTTCGCGCGGATGCGCGAGATGTGCGTGTTGACCGTCGCGCCCGAGATGAAGAGCACGCTGCCCACCTCGTCCTTGGAGTCACACACCACCCAGGTGCGCAGGACCTCGATCTCACGGTCACTCAGGATGGGTCGAACGGGCATGGTGACGGGTTCCAGTACGGCGGTCATGATGGTCCTCGTGTGCAGGGCCGGAGCTGTTCCCGGCGTGCCATGACTTTATGTGTGAAGTCCGACAAACCACCAGACACGACTTGTGGTGTCCCCTGAACTGGTGTCACCGTTAGTTGTAGCAAGCGTCAATCGTCGAGGACCGTTCGTACGGTGGACATCTCGGCGCCGGAATGATCGAACTCGCGGCGGTCGGTGCCGTCGGCGTCGCGCACGTAGATCGAGGCGGTGGCCGCACGGTGTGCGGGCAGTAGGCGGACCCGGACATCACCCGACCCGGCCCGCGCGAGGGTGGTGACGATGTGGGTGTGGATGGTCGACCGGGCCGCTCCGGTGAGTGGGGTGGCGGCACGGTCGTCGATGAGGATCACCTCGACTCCGCGGGCGCGGGCGGATCGCGCGGCGTCGGCGATGTCGGGGGTCACCAGCCCCGGTGCCCGCAGACGGTCGCGTAGATGCGCCTCGAGCAGCTCGCAGGTGTTCCGCTCGGCGTCGGTCAGCTCGGCGCCCGAGGCGATTCGATCGAGCATCGGCCGTGCGAGCCGGTCGAGTTCGGCGAGTTGCTGATCGCGTTCGGCGGCCGCGGCGTTGCGGGCGGCCAGTTCCGCCGCCTGCTGAGCACCGGCCGCGCGGAGTTCGAAGACCGTGGCCGCGGCGGGTCGGATGGTCAGTGCGAACACCGCGCCGATGGCGACGGGGCCGATGTCGATGAGCACGGTCGACGCTGCGCCGAAGACACCGTTCCCGTGAACGATCGACCACACCGAGTGCGCAGCGAGATTCCCCAGCAGCCCGAGCCACGCGAACATCGTCCGGCCGCGGACGCAGAGGAAGCACAGCAGGACCGTCGTCGCGCCGTGCGCCCAGCCCTGTGTGCTGACGGCGAACGGCGACGGGGTGACCCACAGGGTCAGGCCGGCGGTGAGGGGGCAGGCCGCGGCGATGAGGGTCGCCCATCGCAGCGGCAGCGGGTCGCCGGGAGCCGAGATGAGCACCACCGCCGCGACAGCGAGCGCGAGTATCGCCAGCAGCGACGGCCAGAGTGCACCCATGCCATCCTGCGAACTGAGGCTGACGTACGCCATGCATCCCAGGTAGGCGCCGAGCACGAATCGTGCACCGACGGTGTGCATGCCGAGCAGGGCGCGCACGTCGCGCGGTCCGCTGTCGCGGCTCGTGTCGACGAAGGAGTCCCCGAGCATCTGTGTGGTCACGGGGCGGTCCACCGCAGGGTGACGACGGTGCCGCGGCCCGGCGTGGATTCGACATCGGCGGACCCTCCGGCCAGCCCGGCCATCCGTCCGACGATGCTCACCGCAATGCCCATCCGGTGCGCCGGGACAGCGCGGGTGTCGAAGCCGGGGCCGTCGTCGGAGACGGTCACGGTGATCGATCCGGGGGAGAACGTCACGTGGGCGTGGCGCCCGGCGGCACGTGCGGCGTGGCGGACGGTGTTGCGGGCGGCCTCGGCGGCTGCGGCCGCGACGGTGCGGACGACCTCCGGTGGGTAGCCGCTGTCGCCATCCGCGGAGTCGGCGCCGTCGACGATGGTCGGGATCGACTGGTCGACCTCGGCGATGCTGTTGCGGATCACCGCGGCGGATGCGCGCGGGCCCAGGTCGTCGGCGACGACGAACTCCGCGTCGAGTCGGTGCAGGTTGTCGATGGTCGACTGCGCCTGGGCTGTGACGGTCGGTGAGTTTCCCTGCCGCGCGGCCGCGAGCAGCGTCGCCATCACGCCGTCGTGGGTCAGTGCGTTGAACCGGGTGCGCTCGGTGGCCACCGCCTGCGCGGCGGCAGCGGCGCGGGCGATCCCGTAGGCCTGGTCGCGGGTGTGGTCGAGCAGTCGTGCGGTGCGAAACCCCATCAGCGCGGCCGCGACCGGCACGAGGCAGAACCCCCACGCGAACGCCATCTCGGTGAGCAGCGGGCTCGACACCGCGGGTGTACGGACGAGGTAGTTGTCGAAGGCAGCGACCACGACGACCGCCACCAGATACAGCAATGACCGCGGCACCCGCCAGATCAGCGCGGCGGCCAGGGCGGGCAGTCCGTTGAACTGCACGAACCACAGACCGTGGGCGTCGTCGATCAAGCCGCCGTTCCAGGCCAGCGGCCACAGCGCGATCGTCGCGAGGAACACCAGCAATGCGACGGTTGTCGTGATCTGGATGGCGCGAACGGACTTCATGACGCCCGCGACCCCGATCGCGATGCCGCTCGCGAAGACCGCGATGGTCCCCGGTATCGACCACCACAGCGCCGAGACCCGGAAGGCCGCAGCGAAGTACCCCGAGGTGATGACCAGGTAGGCGATGTAGCCGGCGCCGATGAAGATCGCGAACTGACCGAGGATCCGGGTCTCGGCGCTGCCGACCTCGCGAGCGGGAGCGCTGACGACGAGTTTTCTCAGTGCCGGAATCGGCGCGGCATCGGTAGCCATCCGTCCTCCACCGCGCGCTTGTAGAGATCGGTCTTGGTGGGCGCCGGACGGCCCGCGGCGGCGTACTTCTGGCGGATACGTCCGAGGTACTGGTTGACGGTGTCGCCGGACAGTCCGGTGACCGCCGCGACGCGGGCGGCCGGTTCGCCGGCTGCGTAGAGCTCGAGCACCTGCCGCTGGCGTGGGCTGAGGTTCACGTCGACGAAGTCGGCGTCGGCGTCGATGGCCGCCGCCCAGTCCATCGTCGCGACCTGTTCTCCGCGGGCGGCCGTGCGGATCGCGTCGAGGACGTCGGCGGCGCGCGTCGACTTGCGGACCACACCGAGAACGCCGGCTGCGGCCGCCGACCGCACCAGGAACGCTTCCTCGGCCGAGGTGTAGACCAGCGCCTCGATGCCGTGCGAGCGGAGCTTCTCGACGTTGCTGCGCGGCGAGGTGCCGTCGCCGAGGCGGAGGTCGAGGACGGCGAGATCGAGGTCGGTGGTGACCTCGAGGAGTTCGTCGACCGTGCTGCCACCGCCGGCGAAGCTCAGATCGGTGGTCCCGGAGATCATCGCCGACAACCCGATGACGGACGTCTCGTGGTCATCGACGACTCCTATGCGGAACGTGTTGTCGGCCTGCGGAGCCGGGTTGGCTAAGGTGCTCACTCAGCCAACTCGACATGAAGGATTCGCACATGCTTCGTCACCGAGTGATTATCGTTCAGACGTACTCATGCCGGTGTTCAACTGTGAACAGTCACCATGTCGCATGGTCAACAACGCTGCCAGCAGCGAGAACGTTGTTCAATACGACGATCGGGGGACAGGCGTCGAACTGACTCGGCGGCCGCGGTGGCACCATGGCAGCCATGGCCATCCCGGATCTCACCGTCGACGAACTGCTCACCACGACCCGCACCGTGCGCAAGCGCCTGGACCTCGACCGGCCGGTTCCGATGGAACTGATCCGTGAGTGCATCGAGATCGCGCTGCAGGCGCCGTCGGGGTCGAACCGCCAGGGCTGGCAGTGGGTGGTGGTCACCGATCCCGAGCAGCGACGCCGCGTCGGCCAGATCTATGGCGAGGTGACCGAGAAGTACCTCGGGTCGGGTGCGTCGGCGTCGTCGCTGTTCGCCGACGACCCCGAGCGGGCGAAGGTGCAGCAGCGTGTGGGCGCGAGTGCTGCGTACCTCGGCGAGAAGATGGGCGATGTCCCCGTGCTGCTGATCCCGTGCATCGAGACGGGTGGCACTCTGCCGGAGGGCAATCAGGCCGGGCTGTGGGGGTCGCTGCTGCCGGCCGTGTGGAGCTACGCCCTGGCCGCGCGTGCCCGTGGACTCGGAACTGCCTGGACGACGTTGCATCTCGCTCGTGAAGCCGAGGTCGCCGAGATCCTGGGCATCCCAGACGGGTACTCGCAGGGAGCGCTCATCCCCACCGCGTACTACACCGGCGAAACCTTCAAGCCTGCGTCACGCGCACCCCTCGATGAGGTCCTGCATATTGATCGCTGGTGAGCAGGCGCCAACGTGTACCAGTCAAATACTGCCCGAGGCCCAACGGCGTCATACGGAAGTCTGTTGTGCGGAATAAGACATTTGGTCGCACTTCGAAATCCCTGTGATGCGTTGGTGTTTTGCTGAGCGGGGCGCACTTCCAGGTCTCCCGTTGGGGCAATCAGTAATTATCCAGAAGCTCCGGGGGTAGACAGAACTTGGTTGATGGCTAGTACGATCTGATCCGCAAACACCTGGTAACCGCTGGCAGTCAGGTGCTTACCGTCTGCGTCGAACATCGCCCGATCCTGAATCCACCGTTCACCAATTGGATCTAGGAAGCGGAGTCCAGCGTCCGCAGCTGCTGCGCGCATAGCAATTCGATTTGCAGTTACCACGGCAGGATCGAAGGCGCGTGGTTGTACCGGCCCGACAACCAGCACGCGGGCGTTAGGGTATGCCGTTTTCAAAGCTGCGAACACTCTCGAGGCCGCAGTTCGCACCGCGGCTGTACCCGGGTCGGAAAGACCACCTTGGACGACAATCAGCGAAGGCTTATCGCCGTTTCCGCGATCGGAAAGCTTCAATATTCGATCACCGTAAGCGCTAACGCCATCAAGGGTATTGCCCGTGCTAATAAATCCCGTACCGTCTTGCCCGTTTATAACGCACCTCGCCGTTTTAGCTCGGCACACGTCTCTTGGAAAGCTCTTACTAAGTCCACCCGCCTTCGCCCCCGCGGTGTAAGAATCACCGAGAAATGCATACACGGGATCCATGTTGACGCTGGGGAGCGTGGCACTGGGCATCTCGGCGGCATCAGACTGATCGCTCGTCTGGTTGTCTAAAAGTAGCGTCGCAACAATTAGCGATACTGCAGCGAGAAGGACCGCGCCAACCGCGAGGGCGCTGACCATCGGTCGACGAGAACTAGCCATGGGCTGTATTCAACCGGACAACCTTCGATCGCGCACTTGGGGTGACGGCGCGGCCGCTGGGCGGCCGGCTGACCCAAGAGAACCGAGGAACCCAAAAGGGGTGAGCGCCAGGCTACTCAGAAGCAAGAATCGACACGACGATGGTGCGACCGTTGTGGCACCTGCAATTGCTGCTGTCACCCGTTCGTGCGATTCTGCTGTTCTGAGCCCGGTGTGAACCCGCGAAGCGTGGTAGGAACACACGATGACCCGCAACGCCGAGGAGTCCCGCGAAGAGCTCGCCACTCTCAACCGGGGACAGGGTATCTCTGAGAATGATCCGTTCACCGAGGAACGGTACCGGCAGTTCGCGCGACGCATCATCGGGCAGCAGACCGTATTGGATGTGGGTTGCAACACAGGCCGCGGCGGCGCCGCGTTGAAATCTGCGTGCCCGTCGGTGCGCCTGTTCGGCCTTGAGATGTTGCCGGACCGAGTTGCACAAATACCACCTGGCCTCTACGAGGCACCGGTCACCGGGGAGTACCTCGAAGACCACCACAGCCCTGCGGGTGGTTACGACGTAATTCTCATGGGTGAATTGATCGAACACGTACCGTGGGCGGGGATTGATCCCCTCATTTTCTCCGCCAAGAGACTATTGAAACCGGGCGGCAAAATCTTCCTTACTACACCAAACCCGCATTATCTATTATTAAAGAGGCGTAGCCGAGGGTCGGTGTTGGGCGGCCCACACGTGAGCGTTCATTGCCCTGAGGCGCTAAGCCAGTACCTCAAGTTTCGAGGTTTCAATGTTGACGAGCTTTGCGGAACCGGGCGAGTGTCAGCCACTCTTGGGCATCGATGGCCCTTGTCTTTCTACGGTGCTTACCTATTGGTAGCAACTACAAGACCATGATGTCGCGCGACCTGGGCGGTCACCTCCATCGTTTCGCAGGTCTGCAGGAGCCTCGGCTAGCTGCTAACTTCATCACGGCGCTGCGATGGCGGGGCATCACGGTTAAAGTCGGGAGTTCAAATGCACGGTCGGCGAGCAGTGGTGGGAGCGATCCCTTTTGAGGTAACCGACCTCCGCTGCGCCTGCGACCAGGTACTCGACTACGCGGCAAACCGAATTCCAATTGCGGTCCGTCTCGGCAATGCATTTACTATCGCTAGCGCGGCGTCAGATCCTCAATACATGCGCCTGTTGGCGCATGGTGGGGTCAACTTTCCAGACGGAGCCCCTGTGGTGTGGGCCATGAATCGAAACTTACCACGCCGTGCGAAAGGATCCCGGGTCCGAGGTCCTTCGCTATTCGCCGACGTGCTCGACAAAGGCCGCTCACAGGGAATTCGGCATGGCTTTATCGGCACGACGCAACAAACGCTGGACAACCTGGTTAAAGTGTCGCATATCCGCTACCCCGGTCTAAGAGTTGGTGCAACGTACGCGCCGCCCTTTGCAAAGTCGCATAACGCTCTGATCGAAAGTATTACCTCGGCAATTGATCTTTTAGAGTGTGACCTAGTGTGGATCGCGTTAGGAACTCCTAAGCAAGACTTTGTCGCGGAGCAGATTGCTAAAATTTCTGGGCGGCCCTGCGTAGGTATTGGCGCGGCGTTCGACTTTGCTGCAGGACAAGTGAAAGAAGCCCCGAAGATAATTCAATCCACCGGTCTAGAGTGGCTATACCGGCTCTCTCAGGATCCGAAGCGCCTCTGGAAGCGTTATACCGTTGGCAACATTGCATTTGCTCGACAAGTCTTGATTTCACGCAAGATCGATCGAAGTGACGAAATCTAATGTCGTACGTGAACAGGGAACCATCGCGGTCGCGGGACGACTCACGCAAGGGGGTGTTCGCGTGACCTACGGTGACTTTTTTGTAGCAACTCCGAACTACAATTACTCGCGATTCCTGCCTGATGCAATATCGAGCGTACGCGAACAATCGAGCGGGTCAAACCTGAGAATTTCTCATCATATACAGGATGGAGGAAGCACCGACAACTCGATAGAAATAATTCGGGCGCATGCCTGGGAGCGACTGTCCTATTCGTCTGAACCCGATCGCGGTCAATGTGATGCTGTGAATCGCGCCTTAAAGAGATGCCCCGATCATACGAGATATGTATCTTGGTTAAATTCAGACGAGTACTATCTCCCCAACGCTTTCAGTGCAGTAAAACGATTTTTCGAAAGAAATCCGGAAAAGGATATTGTATTCGGCGACAGTCTGCACGTAGACATCAACGGCAATCTGCTTAAACCGGTAGCACAGTACAGATTTAGTCCACATGTTTTGAAGTGGAGGGGAACTTATATCCAGACCAGCTCTACCTTCTACCGATCGAAGGTTGTCGAGTCTGGGGACCTTTTCCTAGACGAAAGGTTCAAACAGGTGATGGACTTAGAGCTTTTTCTGAGGCTCCACAATCGTGGATATAAATTTGGGCATCTGCCCCAGTTTCTTTCCGGATTCAGGATACATCCTGACCAAGTCACTCGGCGAAATGGCGCCGGTGTTGCAGCAACCGAGAAGAAGCTTATACCGGACGTCGATTCTTCGTACTGGGCTAGTAAAGCAGGTAACGGCCTACATCGGCTGCTGAAAATTGCAGATGGCGGCTATGTCCGCGAATTGTCCGCGCGACTATCGCGAGATTCTTCAGTTGTCCGAAACTAAGTAACAGGGGCTAATTTGAACCGGCGGAAATTTCAACTATTGTCGGCGGCGGCCGCCGTACTTCGGGCGCGAGTCTGGAGACTTCGTGTAACTATCGGGCCGGGTTGTAGGTTTTACGGCCAACCCATACTGACGCAGGTGCCCGGATCGACCCTGACTCTTGGACGCAGCGTTCATCTTGTGTCTCGGTCACGGCAGACCGCTTTGGGCGTGACACACCCCGTCGTAATCAGGACTCTGCTCGCCGGTGCGGCTATACGAATTGGAAATGATGTTGGGCTTAGTGGCACTTCAATTTGCTCCGCCAGCTCAATAATCATCGGGGATCGGGTCCTCGTAGGTGCGGACGTCATAATCTGTGACACTGACTTTCATCCGATCGATTCTTCTAGTCGTCGTTATAGCCCGATTCCGACGCCCGAGTCTGGCGACGCGGTAGTTATTGAGTCGGACGTGTTCCTCGGGGCACGATCGGTGGTTCTCAAGGGCGTGACCATAGGTGCATCGTCAGTAGTTGGCGCTGGCTCTGTTGTCACAAAGAGCGTTGAACCATACTCGATCGTCGCAGGCAATCCGGCCAAAGTGATCGGGCGGATCCGGTGAGACCTGACCAGGGCGGGCGCCGGCCCTCGGTGCTCATTTCAGCCTTCGCGTGTAACCCGCAGGAAGGGTCCGAACCTGGGGCTGGTTGGGAGTGGGTGAAAGCGGCGTCGCAAGTGGCAGATGTGCTTGTCTTGACGCGCCGAGACGCAGCCAACCCTGTCCTCTTGGAGCATCTGCGGCAACTCGAGAACCCTCCACGTATGAAGGTCATCTCCACGCCTGTTGACGCCCTTCAGCGTCGAACCGCTAAAGCCACATATCTGAGGTACGCATGGTGGGTAGCTCGCTGCCAAATCGAAATTCGTCGTTGCGAGAAAGCCGGTCGTATCGACGTGGTGCACCACGTAACATACGCGAGCGATTGGTTTCCGGCTCCGCGTCCAGACAACGCGAAATTCATTTGGGGGCCCGTAGGCGGAGCTACGCAAACGCCCCGAGAGCTTCGGCATTATCTGTCTGCGAGGCGCCGCATCATAGAGATAACTCGGCATCTAGTGTGTTCGATGCTTCGGTCAACGTTTACCCGCGGAACCATTCTCTCCGCTCACACGTGTCTAGCCTTAAATTCTGATACAGCCCGTGTGGTAGCGAAGAGTGGCGCACGGCGGGTCATCGTGGAGCCTAACGCGATCGTCGAGGTAGGCGAACGGCGTCATGTAGGCCAGTTGCAATCCCGGAAATGGGTCGAGGTGGTTATGGCGGGACGCTTACTAGAATGGAAGGGCATCACCGTTGCGCTTCAATCACTAAAGATCGCCAGCGATGCGGACTGGCGCCTTTCAATTTACGGTGACGGACCCGATAGGCATCGGTTTCAGAGAGAAGCAAGAGAGTTCGGTGTAGCCGGCCGCGTGAGCTTTCATGGGGTCGTGCCGCGCGGGGATTTGATGTCTGCCTTGAGCACCGCTGACGCTCTTCTATTTCCGAGCTTTCATGATAGTGGGCCCTGGGTAGTCGCGGAAGCCTATTCATTAGGTATCCCTGTTCTTTGCTTTCCTCAAGGTGGCGCTTCTGTTCTGGCCGGCGGCAACGCGCACATAATCGACGTCTCCAATCCAACACAGAGCATCGCCGATATCATCGGCGGTCTTAGCCGCATGAGCCGGCCGCTAGCGGTCCCGGTTCCGTGGGGTACGGACAGGGTCGTTCGCCTACTTTCCAGCCTTTACGGAGCATCCTAGATGCGTGTACTAGTTTTTCATAGCGATTATCGCCAGCCAGGCGGGGAGACAAAGAGCGTCCTTGCAGAGGTCGCACACTTACGGGCGGCAGGCGATGAAGTACGTCTGGCACTGGCAGCCACGCCTCAATCTTTCACCCTCAAAGATACGGCTGAAATAGTAATGTCCGGTGCGGAGTCTAGATCTGCCGCGCTTGGGGAGATTGCAGCATTCGCTCCGGACATTATTCACGTGCAAAACGTATGGCCCATGTGGGGCCACGGACTAGTCGACGCCATTGCCACCGCGGGTGTCCCCTATGTGCAGACGCTCCGGAACTATCGGTGGTCGTGCCTCAGTGCGAACCACTTTCGCGATGGGGGTCCGTGTCACAGCTGCGGCAAGGCGGCCACGGCGGTCGCTGGCGTTTTCCACGGGTGCTACCGCGGCAGTCGTATCGCAAGTGCTGGCCTGGCTATGCACGACGCCAAGATGCGGATGTCTAGGCGTAGGGCGGGTGGCGCGCCGAAGGCGCTTATCGCCTTATCGCTGGCGATGCGCGATGAACTCCTGCAGTCATCGAGCGGGTTGCCGCCGGTTCATGTCAAGTACAACAGCCTGGAAGTGGATCCAGGTCTCGGCACTCATCATGGCGCCGCCAAGACTGGTTACATATGGGTGGGCCGGCTTGAGGCCGAGAAGGGTTTTGACCTCGTCGTGCGGACATGGCGGTCTTGGGAGAATCCACCACCTTTGACCATCGTTGGAGACGGGAAACTCGCAGATCAGGCGAGGGAGCTGTCGCTCGCTTCGCCACACGTCGAATGGACACCGCGTATGGAACATCAGCAGGTCATGACCGCAATCGCGGAGCATCGAGTGTCCTTGATAACTCCGCTGTGGTCGGAGCCCTTCGGACGGGTTGCTCTCGAATCGCTAGCGGTCGGAACCCCAGTTGTGCATACCGGCAAGGGTGCGCTCGATGAGCTAGTTGGCGCGAGCGGTTGGAAGTTGGATTTGCGCGGTGACCTAAGAGCGCAATTGTCAGACTTTTACGAGCAAGCGCAGGCGACAACCGGGCGAGCACGAGCTCGATACGAGGGAGTGCTTTCCCCTTCGGCGACGACGAAAGTCCTGCAAAGCATCTACCGAACGGCATTGGAGCCGGGCGTTCACTGAAAGAACCAGTTTGATAGAACGATCTATAGGAGACCGCCAATGGTATCGACTGCTCGCGATAGCGGAGGTGTGGTGAATACGACGGTGCCCAAGACGCGCGGTGCGGTTATCGAAGGTTTTTGGCTGACTTCATTTGTTGCTTTGTCTCTAATATCTTCGGCCGTACTGGACTATCGCGGAGGATCGGTCTTTTATGCGATGGCCGGACTCCTCTTCATGATGCGCCTCGTCTCGTCTGGAATCACGAAGAGGGGCCGCTCAGGCGGTTCCGAGTTGGCGCTGGTAGCGCTAATTATTTGGGGTTTTGTGGGTAGTGCGATAGGTCGATTCGGATTCGGATATAACGCAAACGCGCTGGCGTTCTTTGCGCCGCTCCTGATTCTTATTGTGAATCTAGTCTCGCCGGTTAGGCTTACGACGAGAGTGGTTTTGCGCGGGTTCGCTGTCGTTTCGGCGATATACTCGCTGTCAGCAATTCTCGTTCTGATATTCAATATACAGATTGCTCCGGACTTTCAGTTCCGGCATCAGACCGCATTCTTCTTAGTGGCTGGATTTGGATCAGCTCTCGTTCTCAAGGCTAGGCTACTCCTACTTTTGCATGCAGTTGCCACCGCGACGTGTTTCGCACAGTACCCGGCTTTGACTTACATACTGCTTCTTGTAGTTGCGGTAGTATGTACGGCCTATGTTTGTGCACCGCATCGACTGCGATTGCCTTTTCTTTACGTGATAGCGGCCGCTGGGCTAATGATTATCTTGGGTAGGAGCCAACTCGACGGACTGCGGATGGCGTATTTTTCAACGGTTGGCAAAGGAGACAACTCTAGTACTAGAGAGACTCTGTTTAGGATTGGTGTCGAAAAATTGAGGGCGTCGCCGTTCTGGGGAAACTGGTTTGTCGAGAACATATCCGTTAAGGCGCCCGACTCCATCACTGGCGGTCAGGTGCTGGTGCCACTACACGATGACTACTTGCAGCTGAGCGTCGCGGGTGGACTAGTTTTCACTACAATTTTCACAGTAGTCTTGTTGTGGATATGCGTTCGAGCACTCCATTTCAGTGCTTCAACTAATCGGAGTCCCACTTGGAGGATTAGGAATCTCTACTCGCTGTCTACCGCGTCCAAAGCGCGATACGTCTGCGCGATGTCGGTCTTGGCTATCATGGTCGATGCAATGGTAAATCCGATTTTGATCGAGCCGGGCGCTGCACTTACGCTCGGCGTGCTCTTAGTCGCGATTTTTTGTCTCCGTGAGAAGGACGATGAATAGATCGGCGTCCGACGCGTTCGTGGGATTGGTCGACCAGGGCGTCCTATCGCTCAACACCCTTCTCATGGCGGCACTCGTCGGACATACCCTGAGCGCAAACGGGTTTGGCGCTTACGGCATCGCGTTTGTGATCTACACCCTAGCTCTGACGGTATCGCGAGCTGCGACCAGCATGCCGTTCATGCTTCTTTGGAAAGACTCGTCGAGATCTCGCGGGTTCGAGACCGGATTCTTCGGTGTTTCTGTTCTGTTGTCAAGCTTTTGCGGGCTGGTTATCGCGTGTGTATCGATCTTCATCAATGGCGAACTGCAGGCGGGGCTGCTAGGTATAGCGGCGGCTATTGTGCCGCTCTTAATTCAAGACTCGTTCCGATACTATCAGCTAAAGGTAGTTGGAATCAGAGTGGTTCTGGCCGCAGATACGATTTTTTTGGCTTCCAATATGGCCTTGCAAGCGCTGGTCGTGGTAATTGCGCCGCCCCAGGCGCTTTTGTTCATAATGTTTTCTTGGGGTCTGTCGGCTCTATTGTCGATGTTGGTGAAGTTTAGGGTATTTGCGCTGATTCGCGTTAATAGATGTGTGCATTTCTTTACCGTCCCTGCGAAGGGTCCCGCGTCTAACCTAACGATCGAGGCTTTTGTCACATCGGGTAGTCAGTACACTGCTATCTTACTGGCGTCAGCGTTTGCCGGGCTGGCGTTATCAGGTCAGATTAGAGGCGGTCAAGTTATCTTGGGCCCGCTTGTCGTCATCTCGCAGGGCGTTCTTATGTCGGTGCTTCCCCGCGTCATCGAGCTGGGCGCACGCGACCGCGTTCGAGTGAGCCGGGTGTCTATGCTTTTCGGGGCGTTTCTTTTCGTGTGTTCGATTGTATATTCGGGGATTGCGTTCCTAATCCCAGATTCGATTGGGGAGAGGGTGCTGGGCGGAGCTTGGTCGTTGTCACTGCAGTCGTTGCTACCCCTGGCAATTGCTCAGGCGTTCGGAGGATTGGCTCTTGGCGCTACTTTGGGGTTTAGGGGTCTTGGGCTGACATCCCCGACAATGTGGCTCCGCATAGCTCTTTTTCCGATTGCCCCGATCGCCTGCGTCGGTGGCTATTTCTGGTTAGGGGTTACAGGCTGTGTATGGGCGCTAGCGGTCTCTTCTGCGGTGACTTGTTTTGCGCTGTGGTGGCGCTATCTGCGAGTCGCGGGGGTGCAGAGCTCAGAGGCTCCTGTGCCGAGCGAGTCCTTGAAGGACGGCCGTCACCGTCGTCCGGAAGTGACTTCTGACCTTCTGCCTTGAGTCCTCTGAGACGCTATTTTCGTATCTGTCTGCGGATAAGGTTTTTATCGACCTTCCCGGGTCCACGGCGGGGTAATTCGTCCACAATGAATATGTCGCGAGGCACAGCTGTGCGGTCGACGTGTTCGGCCGCCTTTGCGCGAACCCGCTCGGAGGTGACGACGGCACCGCTCGCGGCGACCACCACGGCCACCACACGCTCGCCGAGTCGTTCATCGGGTACACCCAGCACCGCGCATTCGGCGACGGCCGGGTCGGTGAGAATGGCGGCCTCGACCACCTGCGGCACAACGGTAAGCCCACCCGTGGTGATTGCTTCGTCGGCCCGTCCAACGATGCTCAGCACGCCGTCAGCGTCGAGGCGTCCCAGATCATCGGTGCGGTATTCACCAGGCGTCGCAAAGGCTGGATGCTCGGGCCGGTTGCGGT
>NZ_JAEMTF010000145.1 GCF_016462415.1 Williamsia sp.
GCTACGTCAAGGATCTCGTCCCGCGGTTCCAGACCATGCGCGGCAAGAAGGTCGATCGCCGCTTCGGATGGGACACCCACGGGCTGCCCGCCGAACTCGAGGCCGAACGCCAGTTGGGCATCACCGACAAGTCCGAGATCGAGACCATGGGCGTCGAGAAGTTCAACGACTACTGCCGGGAGTCGGTGCTGCGTTACACCGGCGAATGGCGGGACTACGTGACCCGCCAGGCGCGCTGGGTCGACTTCGACAACGACTACAAGACCCTCGACATCGATTTCATGGAGTCGGTGATGTGGGCGTTCAAGACGCTGTACGACAAGGGACTGGTCTACCAGGGCTATCGTGTGCTGCCCTACAGCTGGTACGAGCAGACGCCGCTGAGCAACCAGGAGAGCAAGCTCGACGACGCCTACAAGATGCGTCAGGATCCGGCGGTGACGGTGTCGATGCCACTGACCGGCGGCGTTCCCGATGAATTGCTCGGCGTCAACGCGCTGATCTGGACGACCACGCCGTGGACCCTGCCGTCCAACCTGGCGATCGCGGTGAACCCCGACGTCGAGTACTCCCATGTCCGCGGTTCCGACGGCGAGCAGTACCTGTTGGCCACCGCGCGTCTGGGTGTCTACGCCCGCGAGCTCGGGGAGAACCCGGAGGTGCTGGGCACTCACACCGGACGCGACCTGGCCGACGCCGCGTACACGCCGCCGTTCGACTTCTTCGCCGGTCACCCGAACGCACACCGGACGTTGCTCGGCGACTACGTCACCACCGACAGCGGCACCGGGATCGTGCACCTCGCACCGGCGTTCGGTGAAGAGGACATGGAGCTCGCGACCGCCAACGGCATCGAGGTCGTGCAGCCGCTCGACCCGGGCGGGCGGTTCACCTCGCTGGTGCCGCCGTACGAGGGGCTGATGGTCTTCGACGCCAACCCGGTGATCATCAAAGACCTCAAGGCAACCGGTCGCATCCTGCGCCACGAGACCATCGAGCACTCGTACCCGCACTCGTGGCGGTCGGGAAAGCCGTTGATCTACATGGCCGTTCCCTCGTGGTTCGTCGCGGTCAACGAGTTCAAGCCGCGCATGCTGGAGCTCAACCAGCAGATCACCTGGTCGCCAGCCCATCTCCGCGACGGCCAGTTCGGCAAGTGGCTCGAGGGCGCCAAGGACTGGAACATCAGCCGAAACCGCTACTGGGGCGCGCCGATCCCGGTGTGGATGTCCGACGACGAGTCCTACCCGCGTGTCGACGTGTACGGCTCGCTCGACGATCTCGAGCGCGACTTCGGCGTGCGCCCGACCAATCTGCACCGGCCCCACATCGACGAGTTGACCCGCCCGAACCCCGACGACCCGACCGGTCGCTCGACCATGCGTCGCGTGCCCGAGGTGCTCGACTGCTGGTTCGAGTCGGGGTCGATGCCGTACGCGCAGGTGCACTACCCGTTCGAGAACCGGGACTGGTTCGAGGGCACGGACACCGAACCGGGGCACAACCCGGGTGACTTCATCGTCGAGTACAACGGCCAGACCAAGGGCTGGTTCTACAACCTGCACGTGCTCGCGACCGCGCTGTTCGACCGGCCCGCGTTCCGCACGGTGGCCGCGCACGGCATCGTGCTCGGCGACGACGGCCAGAAGATGTCGAAGTCCAAGCGCAACTATCCCGACGTCAACGAGGTGTTCGACCGCGACGGCTCCGACGCGATGCGGTGGTTCCTGATGGCGTCGCCGATCCTGCGGGGCGGCAACCTGATCGTCACCGAGCGCGGCATCCGTGAGGGCGTCCGCCAGGCGATGCTGCCCCTGTGGAACGCCTACAGTTTTCTCGCGCTGTATGCCGATCGCCCCGCGCAGTGGCGGACCGACTCCGGGCACGTGCTCGACCGCTACATCCTGGCGAAGCTCGCCGCGACCCGCGATTCGATGACCACCGCGTTGGAGACCTACGACGTGGCCGGCGCGTGCGACGACTTCCGGGAGTTCTGTGAGGCGTTGACGAACTGGTATGTGCGGCGCTCGCGCCAGCGGTTCTGGGCCGGACAGGACACCGACAGCGAGGCCTTCGACACGCTCTACACGGTGTTGGAGGTCGCGTGCCGTCTCGCGGCACCGTTGCTGCCGCTGATGACCGAGGCGATGTGGCGTGGCCTGACCGGTGGTCGCTCGGTGCATCTGGCCGACTGGCCGAGTGCCGACGAACTGCCCGCCGACACCGAACTCGTCGCGGCGATGGATGAGGTGCAGGGCGTGTGCTCGACGGCGTCGAGCCTGCGCAAGGCCAACAACCTGCGGGTGCGACTCCCGTTGCCCGCGTTGACCGTCGCCGGTCCCTCGGCCGCCCGCCTGGGCGACTACACCGATCTGATCGCCGACGAGATGAACGTCAAGACGGTCCGTCTGGCCGACGACGCCGACGCCTTCGGTCGCGTCGAGGTCGTGGTCAACGCCCGCGTGGCGGGTCCACGTCTGGGCAAGGACGTCCAGCGGGTCATCAAGGCGATCAAGTCGGGGAACTGGTCGTTGGCCACGGTCAGCGACGCCGACGGCATCGTCTCGGAGAAGGTCGTGGCCGACGGGATCGAGCTCACCGACGGCGAGTTCACCCGAAAACTGGTCGCCGTCGAGCCGAGCTCGACCGCCGAGCTGCCGTCGGGCGGGGGACTGGTGGTGCTCGACACCGCGGTCACCGAGGATCTCGAGGCGGAGGGCTGGGCCAAGGACCGGGTGCGCGAACTCCAGGAGGCCCGGCGCGCGTTGGGACTCGACGTCTCCGACCGGATCGTCGTGCGTCTCGGTGTGCCTGCGCAGCGATCGGGATGGGCGGACCGCCATCGCGACCTGATCGCCGGCGAGGTGCTGGCGACCTCGCTCGACGTCACCACGCCGGATTCACTCGACGGCGCGGTGACCGAGTTGGGCGACGGAGTGGTCGCCACTATCAGTCGGTCAGGGCAGTAGCCGCGCCAGCACGGTGGTGAGCTGGAGGTCGAAGAGGGCCTCCGGCTGGGCGAACGTGTCCGCCCCGTACTGACCGAACACCTCCAGGCTGATCGATCCCAGGATCACCGACCACAGGCAGGTACCGACGAGGATCGTGGGGTCGTCGACCTCGAGGTCGAATTCGTCTCGCACGAGGCCGAATTCGCCCGCGAGAGTGTCCGGCACCGGGGCGGTGGTGTCGGCGGGGACGGTGGTTGCGCTCAGCTCGGTCATCAGCATGGCCACGAACCGCGTACCCGGTCCCGTGGTCTGCTCGGCCGGCGCCTGATAGCCCGGCACCGGACTGCCGTAGATGAGCGCGAACCGGGCCGGTTCGGCCACCGCCCACGTCCGCAACGCGTGGGCGGCGACGCGTAGCCGGTCGCGGACTCCCGCGTCGTGGTCGGTCGCGTCGAGCGCATCGGCCACACGGTCGGCGGACTCGTTGTAGGCGTCGACCACGAGCAGGGTGAGCAACTCGTCGCGGCTGCGCACATAGCGGTACACCGCCGAGGACACCATCCCGAGGTCGCGGGCGATCGCGCGGAGCGATAGCGCCGCCGCGCCGTGCTGGGCGAGGTGCTCCCGGCCCACACCGATGATGTCGAGTTCGAGCTGTGCGCGCGCCCGCGCGCGCGGTGTCGATGCTGTGTCGGCCTGCATACGTCCATTCTGACAGAAACGAGAGCACTGCTCTTGCTTATCGGGGCGCGGCGTGCCATTCTCATTTGTGAGAGCACTGCTCTCGTTTATCCGATACACAGAGGAGCCCGCCATGACCACCCATTACGTCGAGCCGACCGCTCGCATCCAGCTCGCCTTCAACGACATGGTCCGCTGGCTCTCCGACCACGGCATCAGCGTGGCCGGTGCGCGGACGCTGACCGTGGTCGGACGCACGTCCGGCGAACCCAAGACCACGCCGGTCAACCCGCTCGTCATCGACGGCCGGACCTATTTGATCTCCCCGCGCGGCAACACCCAGTGGTCGCGGAACCTGCGTGCGGCCGGCGTCTGTGACATCGGCCGAGGCCGCCGCGTCGACACCTACTCCGCCGTCGAGGTCACCGACGAGGCCAAGATCGCGCTGCTGCGGCCGTACCTCAAGCGCTGGGGGTGGGAGGTCGCGAGCTACCTCCCGGCGAAGGTGTCGCACACGTCGTCCGATGCCGAGCTGGCCGCGATCACGCCTGCCGTGCCGGTGTTCGAACTGCTGCCGGCCTGACGGGTGTGGACACGCGCGACCGAACGGTCGATGTGACGGCATCGTGCTGACTGTGTGGAAACGCGCAACCGTGGTTGAGGTGGCGGCGTCGTGCTGACTGTGTGGAAACGCGCGCCCGAGTGTGCTGACGGCGTTGCGTGAGTTGGGTTGTGGACGGCGCACACTCGACGCGGGGCTTCCGCACTGTCGGCGTCGTGAGACCGATACTGCGGGCGTCTGGAGCCGCCGACGGTGCGGAAGCCGGTCATCGAGTGTGCGTTGTTGTCGAGGTCTGTCACGTCAGGTGCGGAGCACACTCGATGGCCGTTTCCACACAGTCGGCATCGGGTGGGTCTTGATGGCCGTTTCCACACGGTCGGCATCGGACAAGCGTGACCACGCGGTGCGGTCGATAGGCTTGAACCCGTGAGCGGCACCGATGACGAACGGGGCACCCGATGGGTGTTGCACGTCGACATGGACGCCTTCTTCGCGTCGGTGGAGCAGCTCACCCGACCCACCCTGCGGGGTCGGCCGGTGCTGGTCGGTGGCGTCGGCGGGCGCGGTGTCGTGGCGGGGGCGAGCTATGAGGCCCGGAAGTTCGGGGCCCACTCGGCGATGCCGATGCATCAGGCGCGTCGGATGGTCGGCCCGGGAGCGGTGGTCGTCCCGCCGCGCGGATCGATCTACCGCGTGGTCAGTGTCCGGGTCTTCTCGATGATCCGTGAGGCCATACCCGTGATCGAGATGCTCTCGTTCGACGAGGCGTTCGGTGAACCGGTCCACCTCGCGGGCGCCACCCGAGCCGAGGTCGTCGAGTTCGCCGAACAGATCCGAGCCCGCATCGCGACGCTGGGGCTGTCGGCGTCCATCGGCGCCGGCAGCGGCAAGCAGATCGCCAAGATCGCGTCCGGGATGGCCAAGCCCGACGGTGTCACCGCAGTCGCCCCGGGCGCCGAGCGCGATTTCCTCCGACCGCTGTCCGTGCGCAAGCTGTGGGGGATCGGCCCGGTGGCCGGGGATCGGTTGCACCGCCTCGGGATCGAGACCATCGGCGAACTGGCCGACCTGTCGACGATGGAGGTCTCGTCGGTGCTGGGGTCGACCATCGGGCCGGCGCTGCACCGGCTCGCCAACGGGATCGACGACCGCGTCGTGGCCGAGCGGTCGTCGGCCAAACAGATCAGTGCCGAGTCGACTTTCGCCGACGATGTGACCTCGATGGACCAGCTGCTCGTCGCCATCGACCGGGCCGCGGCGTCGGCACACCGACGCCTGCTCGACGACGGACGTGGGGCCCGCACGGTCGTGCTCAAGTTGAAGCGTTCCGACATGTCGATCCTCACCCGATCCACCACGACGGCGACGGCGACCACGGACGTGGCGGCGCTGACCGCGGCGGCACGACGGCTCGCGCTCGACCCTGTCGACGTCGGCGCCATCCGCCTTGTGGGGGTGGGGTATTCGGGACTCACCAGCGACGAGCAGTTCCTGCTCTTCACGCCGGGGGAGGAGTCCGCCGAGGTCGCGACCACCGACACCTCCGAATCCGACTCGCCGCCGGACGACGCGTCCGAGTCGCAGACCGCGGACTCCTCGGCCCAGGGGGTGCAGACCGCGTCGGGTCGGACCCGGGACGAGACCGGTCAGGTCACCTGGGCCACCGGCACCGACGTCCGGCACCCCGAATTCGGTCATGGGTGGGTGCAGGGGAGTGGGCACGGAGTGGTCAGCGTCCGGTTCGAGACCCGCGCCACCGGGCCGGGTCCGGCGCGGACGTTCAAATCCGACACCCCCGACCTGCAGGCGGCGGACCCCCTCGACAGCCTGGTCTGGTCGGCCCGGTCGCCGGTCAGCTGACCGGGCCGCCCACCGCGAGGAAGTCGGCGATGTCAGCGTGGTCGTACTCCCGGGTCAGCAACGCCGACAGCACGATCCGGGCCTGCGGGGCGCGAAGCCACGGCGAGAGGATCGCGCCCGCGGCGATCAGGTCGACCGCACCGCCCCCGCCGCCGTAGGTCGGGACCACCTCACCGAACGGCACGCGGGTGCTGAGAACGACCACCGCCCCTCGCGCGGTCACGGCCTCGACGGCGCCGGTGACCGTCGGATGGGCGTTCCCCGAACCCAGCGCGGCGAGCACCAGCCCGCGCGCGCCGGAGTCGACGAGCGCACCGACGACGGCGGCGTCGAAGTCCGGGTGCAGGGTCACGATGTCGACCCGCGCGGTCGGCCGGTCGTCGACAGCCGCGAGGACGGGTCGTCTCGATGTCTCGACGACGGCGTCGAAGGCCTCGGCCGCGGTGGTGCTGGTCTTGGCGACGCCCCGTGCACCGAGCACCCGGCCACCGAAGGCGATGAGAACACCACGGTCCCGGTTCGACGGGTCGGCGGCACAGGCCAGCGCCGCGGCGAGGTTGGTCGGTCCGTCCGATCGGGGCGAGTCCGCCGGGTACTGCGCGCCTGCGAACACCACCGGCCGTGGATCGGTGTGGACCAGGTCGACGACGAGCGCCGTCTCCTCGAGGGTGTCGGTGCCGTGTGTGACCACGACGCCGGTGACGTCCGGGTCGGCCAGTTCCTCGGCTATCGCCCGCAGCAGCAGTCGGTGCTCGGCGTCGGTCATGGCGGCGCTGTCCACCGAACACACCGCGCGTGTCGAGATCACGGCGTTGCCGAGGTGGGGCGGGACGAGGTCTCGGGTCAACAGATCCGCGGCGTGCAGGACGGGCACCGCGCCGCCCGGCCTGCGCTGTGCGGCGATGGTCCCGCCGGTGCTCAACACGACGATCCGCGGTGGTCCGGGCATGGCAGGAAGACTGCTGTCCGGCCGCGCAGGGGTCAAATCCTCATGATTTCCTCACGGTCTTCGCAGAGCGCTCGGTCGCATTCGACGCCGACGGTTTGGCATAGTGGGCTGCGAACCGCGGGGGTGAGGCGCGTCGATGATGCGTTCCCCCGGTGGTGCGGACACGTTCGTTCGACCAACCCCCGACACCGACGTCGGGCCCAGTCACCTGGGAGAACACGAGAAGAGGACAATCCTTGAAGCTGCAGAAGATCGCCACCGCCGGACTCGCGGTCGCCGCATTCCTGTCCATCGCTGCGTGCAGTGACGGCGGAAGCGACGATGCGACCCCCAGCACGTCCGCGGTCGCCAGCTCCTCGACCAGCACCGGCTCCGGGGTGAGCGATCCCTCGAAGCCGCCGACGGCCTCGACCCTCAACGGACTGCTCGAGAAGGCGTTGGACGCGAATGTTCCGGCCGCCGACAAGACCGACCTGGTGCAGGGCTCGCAGGCCGATCCGCAGTTGTTCGACAAGCTGGTGAAGTTCAAGCAGGACAACCCGACCGTCTCCTACCAGCTGGTCCCGCCCGTCATCGCCACCGGCAGCGGCCAGGCCTCGGTCAAGGTGAAGGTGAAGCTGCCGGACAACCCGGAGGCCACCCTCGACGCCGCGATCGTCTACGACCAGGGCAACTGGAAGCTGGCGAAGTCCACGGTCTGCCTGCTGCTGCAGAGCGCGAACGTCAAGAGCGCCATGTGCGCGGCGTGATCTGAGCGCACCGCTCGACAGCCACGACATCCCTGCCCCTGACACCGATGGTGTCGGGGGCAGGGTCGTCTCCGGGCACGCACCTGGCCGGCGCGCCGGTGCTAACGGATGGTCTCCCATCGGATGGCGGTGCTCGTCTGCTGGATGAGCGGCCGGGCGGGGTCGGCGCCGACCAGTGATCGCCCGCCGCGCACGGTCAGCTCGCCCGCAGTGGGCAGGCCGCGGGAGAGGTCGATCGTCATCGACCCGGTGCCGCTCATCGAGAAGGACGCGATCGTCAGCGTCTGGGTGGATCCGGGGATGCGGAACACCGAGTCCACCGGCTCCTCGTCGACCTCCACGTCGAGGGTCAGCGTGTCGCCGACCCGCTCGCGCAGTGTCGCGGTGATCGTCTGGGTGACGGTGGCGGCGCCGTCGATGGTGCGCACCGCACGCCAACGAGCACCGACCCCGATCGGTTCGCGGGGCAGGGTGACGCTGCGCTGCAACGCCTGCACGAGCGACTGCTCGACTGCCGACCGGGCCGCGTCGTCGGCCGCCGCGGCGGGCACGATGCGCAACGAGATCGGCACCGAGCCTCCCGCGACCGCGAGACCCGCCTTGGAGCCACGCACGGTCGTGAGCGATCTCGACAGATCCGGGTCCGGTGAGGACGCCGCACCCAGTTCGAGTTCCACGTCGGTGGGGTCGGTGCACAGGGTCCGCGCGGTCAGCGGGAGATCCACCGTCTGCGCGGTGTCACTGCGCGACTGACCCTGACTCGTGCTGCTCGACGCTGACGTCGTCACCAGGCGGACGTTCTGCGCCCGGGTGAGGTCGGGTGACCCGGTGGCCGCCACGGCGGGTGCTGCGCCCGCGTCGAGAAGGGTCACCGCGGCAGGCGGGATCGGCAACAGTGACGCACCCGCGGCGTTGACGGTGGACTCGGTGCTGCACCCGGCGAGCGGCGCGGCCGACGACGACCGATCTCCGTCGTCACCGGCGGCGCCGGAACCACACCCGGCGACGACGAACAGCGCCGTACACGCGACGACGAGGTGGACGGGGCGGCGACACCGTGGTGGGCGGACACGGGCACGG
>NZ_JAEMTF010000050.1 GCF_016462415.1 Williamsia sp.
CGCCCACCCCGCCCGCCGACCACTACTTAGCCCCCACTTCGAGTTCGAGGCACAGCCGCTGCACGTCTTCGCGAGCTTGCAGCGCCACTCGGCTGGAGCCGTATTCGGTGACGACCCGACCTTCGGCTGCGGCGCGGGAGTGGACCTTGTAGTGCCGGACCACGGTGCGAGCCAACGGCCACCCGCGCGACCGGACAAACGCCTGCGTCTGCTCGAGATCCGACCGACCGTCTCGTGGATCCCAGTCATTGACCACCACCACGTACGGGATGCCCAACGGTTCGATCACTTTGGTGATCGTGCGTGCGGTCGGGTCGAACGCCAACGGCTCGGGAACAATCGGAACGATCACCAGATCCGCCGACCCCAACACCGCGTCCAACGCGTAGCCGGTGCCACCGTTGTCCGTCGCTCCCGGGGTGTCGCCGATCCACCCGGGAGTGTCGACAATGACGTGATCGATACCCGGCAGATGCCGCAGTCGACCGAGCATCCCGACGTCGTCGTGGGCTTGGGCGATGCGGAATGGGAGATCGGCAACCCGGTCGGCCCACCACACCGCCGACCCTTGCGGATCGATCGACACCGCCAGCACCGGCGACACCTCCCCCTCCCCTGCCGGATCGGTGAGGACGTCTGCCTTTACCGCGGCGAGGTTCATCGCCAGCGTCGATTTACCGACCCCACCCTTTTGATTCATCACCACATGCACACCCATTTTCTCCACCTCTCCGATCCGTCCGTAAATGCCTGTCATCCCGCGCAGTGCGGCGCCGGTGTTTACCGCGGTAAACCAGGCCGCTCGGCGGGCCCCGGGCAGACGCTGTGCACGAGGAGACGTCGATCGAATACGGTTGCTTGAGAGCAGGTTCTAATTGCGAGAAATCAAGAGCTGGGGAAATACGCCCAGTCCGCAGACAGTCCGCAGCAGCACCGAAAGGGGCCATCACCGGCAAACACCCACAACGCCGCTCACCAGCAGAAACAGTGAATCCGCAACTGCGTCAACAACACCAAACTCCCAGGTGCGCTCGTTCGGGACGAAGAGGTCGTGGGTTCGAATCCCGCCACCCCGACGTGTTGGTTGAGACACAGAAGAGGCCCTGACCAGGGGAAACCCGGTCGGGGCTTCCTCGTTTCCGGAGTCATCTCAAACTGTCGCCAGTCCCCCCAGTCCGCAGGAGAAAAACTCCGGCCGCATTCTGGCGCCAGATCAGGGCTCAGTGGGCGGTTGGCTGTCATGGCCAGGTGTTGAACACCGTTGACAGCGTGTGCGTCCGCGCCCGTGACTGCTGTGCATTCTTCGCGTCCACCTAAGAGGTCGCGCCGGGTCGGAGTCGCGCTGACAAGCGGCCGCTGACAGATCGGCGTTGGCCTGGGATGAAAACTCTCCACGCTGCTTGCCGCCGGATTAATCGGGTACTACGGGGGCATTTGAAGCTCGACCCACCCGCGGTGGATAACTCAGGGCGGGCTAGCCGGTGGTTCCTTCATGTGAATGTGGTCGCCCGGTACAGACCCAGCTGAGGACACCTGTTCGTGGTCCCGCGAGGACCACTGTTGCTGGGGCATACCCACACACCGTCGTCAGGAGCCACTGTTGGTGACGGCGCACTGCGGTCGCGGAGAGTCGGCTGATCGTAGGTCGGTTGCAGTGGTGGTTCACCAATGAAGGGAAGAGGTTATGAGCGGGTTGGCTGTTGTTACGGGTGCGTCTTCGGGAATTGGTCGGGAGTACGCCCGACGTTTGGCCGCGCGTGGGACAGATTTGATCGTGGTCGGGCGTCGCGAGGAAAGACTTCGAGATCTGGCGTCCGAATTTCCCGCCGTCGAGGTGCACACGGTTGTTGCCGATTTGTCCACCAGTGACGGCATCGGTCGCGTGATCGCAGCAGTGGGCACCCAGCCCGTGACGGTGCTGATCAACAACGCAGGCGTGGCCCACTACAAGGCGTTCACGGACCTCCCCGACGAGCAGGCCGCGGAGTTGGTGGGCGTGAAAGTACTTGCCCCGACACTTTTAACCCGCGCAGTCGCGCCGGGCATGGTCGCTCGTGGCTCGGGGCAGATCGTCAACGTCGCGGGCATGATCGCCTTCAGCGGCCCAGCCACACTCGAGCAGGTTCCACTTCGTCGTGCGGTCTATGCGTCCGGGCTGGCGTACGCCCTCACCCTTTCGCAGACGTTGCACGCCGAACTCTCGAGAAGCGGTGTGAGCGTTCAGGTCCTGTGCCCCGGCGTCGTCGCGACAGAGTTTCACGAACGCCAAGGACTCGACCTGTCAGCCACGCCCCGGATGAGCGCGGCTGACGTGGTGACCGCGAGCCTTCGTGGCATCGAGCTGGGTGAACTGGTCACCGCGCCAGGGGTCGAGCACGCAGAGCTGCTCGCCGACGTGTTCAACGCGGATCTCGCCGCGTTCGGTGGGCAAGCACCGGTACTGGCATCGCGCTACCGCGGCTGAACCACACACAGACCGGGCGTGACGACATCCACGAAGGAGACACCGTGACGACAGCAGGAACTCAAACTCCGGAACAGCCCATCAAAGAAGTCGGGTTCATCGGTCTCGGCGATCAAGGTCTGCCGATGGCCAGGGCGATTGCCGAGCAGGGTTACACCCTTCATGTCTGGGCTCGTCGTCCGTCGGCGATTGCACTCGAGCGGACGCCGCACACTGTTCACGCCTCGATCGCATCTCTTGGAGCGGCTTCTGACATTGTCGCACTGTGCGTCGGCACCGACCAGGACGTTTTGCAGCTCGTCGACGGTGGTCTGCTCGGCGCGCTTCGTCCAGGCAGCCTGGTGATCAATCACGGCACCGGAACCCCGAAGAACGCCCGCCAGATGTTCGACCTGTGCGCGAGTTACGGGGTCGTCATGGTCGACGCGCCGGTCAGTGGTGGACGACCGGCGGCCGAAGCGCGTGCACTGGTCGTCCTTGCCGGTGGTCCAGATGCTGCCGTGGCCACCGCAGCGCCTGTTTTCGAGTGCTTCGCGACGGTGGTGGCGCACGTCGGGGGCGCAGGAGCCGGCCAGCTCGCGAAGCTTTTCAACAACGCGTTGCTGATGATGAACCAAGCGGCGATCGCCGACATCATGGAGCTCGCCGGTCAGGCAGGTTTCGCGCCGGGCCCGCTGGTCGACGCACTTCGAGCAGGGTCTGCCGACAGTCGCGCGCTGAGCCTGATGAATACAATGGTCAATCCCGACACCGTCGGTCACCTCTCCACCGTCGAAGCCCTCGAGATGGACCTGTTCCAACAGGCAATGACTGATGCCGGCGTGGAAGCGACGGAAGCCACGGCTCGTGGTCTCTCGGGCGCCCGCCGGCTGGGGGACGTCATTGGTTGGCTCAACCACTGAGCCACCCGCCCCCACTTCCGGGTCTCAACCGGACCGACTCCGCTGGACGGGCAATACTTTTGATTCAGCGTCGAGTGCGCTCAACTGTCAGTGACCGGCGCTCTGGAAGCGAGCAACCTCAATTTGTCGGCGCTGTCGGTTCCCGGATCGGGGTGATAGATCGCCAGAGCCAATGATTGGGCAGTGTCTCCGATCCCCAGTTTCTCTCTGTTCAAGGTCAGTTCGCCGACCACCGGATGGCTGATCACCAACGGCCAGTTCTGCAACGCTTGGACGTCGTTGTGCGCCCACACGGTCCGGAACCGTTCGCTTGCCAGTGAGAGCTCATCGACCAGCTCGGTACAGCGTGGGGTGTTCGTGTCAGCGCCGACCGAACGACGAAAGCCGGCAACCAGTCGGGCGGTGGTGTCCTCCCAGTCCGAGTACAGGTTTCGTTCGTCGCGGTCCAGGAACACCGCGCGCAGACGATTGTCACCGACGACGAGTCGCGGAGAAATCGAAGCGGCAAGCGAGTTCGCCGCCAGGACATCGAAATAGCGGTTCTCGACGAACGCGGGCAGGTTCAGAGAATGCAGAAGCTTGCCTACCCCATCTGGCACCGGTTCCCAGCCCTGTGGCCGATCGTCGGACTGCGTCGGGCGGCGCTCGGCGAGGGACAACAGATACGAGGTACTGATCGAGTCCAACCCGAGAACGCGAGCCAATGCCTCGAGAACCTCCGGCGACGGGTTTCGATCGCGCCCCTGCTCGAGGCGCAGGTAGTAGTCGACACTGATCCCGGCCAGCAGAGCGACTTCCGATCTCCGCAAACCACGCACCCGGCGATTGCTGCCGCCAGGAAGGCCGACCTGATCGGGACGAACACGGTCCCGCTGCGCGCGGAGGTATTCACCGAGCATCGTGCCGTTGGCCGCCATCACGGCAGTCTAGGACCGTCCGCAGCTGTTGGTCCGGGACCGCCAGCCCAGCTGCCGCAACGGTCAGAACTCCCCCTGTAAATGCGATCGCGGTTCAACTCGCCGTGGGCTCGACCCATCAACGGCCGGGCTCTCGGGCAGCACCCAGTGCTGCGATCGTGGCGATGAGAAGCGAGTCGACGTAGTCGGCCTCGACTGGTTGGTTGAAGGCGAGCATCCTGAAGGCCAGTGGCGCAAACAACAGGTCGATGCCCACATCGAAGTTGAAGTCCTGGGGCAGTTCGCCCCGGTCGACAGCAGCCCGGAGAATTTCGGCCACCACGGCCCGGCGCGGCTCGGCGACTGTTGTCCACACTGCGTTTCTGAAGGCAGCGTTGATTACCGACTCCGCGAGTAGACCCGGTGCAATGCGGACGACCAGGGGATGCGCGAGTTGGGTTCGTATCCCCTCGAGGACCACCCGCAGGTCGGAGACGAGTCGGCCGGTACTCGGCTGCACGACCAGCGCTGATCGCACGGTGGTGCCGATGATGTCGAGAACCATGTCTTCTTTCGAGGCCCAGCGTCTGTACAGCGCGGCTTTTCCCACCCCGGCCCGCCGCGATACCGCCTCCATCGACGTCCCGGCGTATCCGCGTCCCGCGAGTTCCTCGAAAAGCGCCTGAGTGATCGCCTCTGTCACACCCGGCCGAAGAGCAGCACCGCCACGTTGATCGGTCATACCTCAGTCTAATCAAACGAGACGGTTGCGTTCCATTGCGAAACCGCTAACCTATGGAACGACACCGTTTCGTTCCGATAATGGAGGTATAGCTGTGAAGTTCCTTTTCGATGACGAGTCGTTCTCGTTTGAGGCGTTACGGGCTGCGGGGTATGCGACCTACGCCGGTGCAGAGCTCGGTGAGGTCCTGGTGACGTGCCGGGAGATCCCGGAAACCGACGAGCGGGCATGGTCGCGCGAGTGGTCGGCCACCGCGGCCCGCGTCGAGCAGATCGCGCGGGACTCTCTTGCCGCGGGCCACCGCGTCAGCGCCCGGGAAGCGTTGTTTCGCGCGTCCAACTACTACCGGACCGCCGACTTCTATCGGCGGGAGGACCCTGCCGGTGACGCTGAGTCGACGCGCCTGTCGCGTCGTTCGCAGGAAACGTTTGCAGAGGCCGTCACCCTGTTGGATTACGAGACGCAGTCCGTTCGAATCCCTTACGGCGAAACAACGTTGCCGGGCTATCTGTATCTCTCGCCGGGCACCCACACACCCCGGCCACTCGTGATCTACCACGGCGGTTTCGACTCCACTCTCGAGGAGGACTACTTCGCTCTGGTGGCCGGCGCAATCTCGCGCGGCTACCACGTTTTGACCTTCGACGGGCCAGGGCAGGGCAGTGCGCTTCGCGATCAGGGCCTGCATTTTCGCCCCGACTGGGAAGCGGTGGTCACTCCCGTCGTCGACTTCGCGATGACCCTCCCACAAGTGGACACGACCAAACTGGCCTTAGCCGGAACAAGCCTTGGCGGATACCTCGCCGCCCGGGCCGCGGCGTTCGAGCCAAGGTTGGCCGCCTGCATCCTGCACGACGGTGTCTACAGCCTCGCCACGACGATCGAAGCGATGACCTCGGCATCCGAAGCCGAACTCATGAAGCACACCGGGAGCCGCTGGGTCATCCGCAACGGGAAGTGGACCTTCGGGGCCGCCGACCTCGCCGAGTTCCGTGACCTGTGCCAGGCGTACACCCTCGCCGGGGTGGTCCACCAGATCAACTGCCCCACGCTCGTTCTCGACGCAGAAAACGACCAATTCTTCAAGGGCCAGGCCCACCAGGTGTTTTCCGAGTTGACCTGCGAAAAGCGGTACATCCCCTTCGCCGAGAAGAACGGCGGCGGGGAGCACTGCCACGAGGGCGCCGTTGCGCTCTGGCATCAACAGGCATTCGACTGGCTCGACGAACTCCTCACACCCTGAGGAGCCGTCTGCCGGGACTCGCGCAGGAGATTCGCGCGGTCACGGCCCGTCGATCAGTCACACCACAATCGACCCGATCACCTCGTCAATCCATGGATAGAACTCTTCGGCGCTGTCGCTCATCCGCGCCTTCACCATGCCCGTCCAGTCATCGGCGATCACCTCGATCGATCCGTCGCGTACCGCGTCATAGGCTTGTGTCACAACGCTTTCCGGGGTCACCTTCGGCACATCCCAGCGAGCTGCCATCGGCGTATCGATCATCCCCACCTGGAGCCCGATCACGTGAGTTCCCTGTCCGCGAAGCGCCGAGCGCAATCCGTTGGTGGCCGACCACATCGCCGCCTTGGACGCCGCGTAGGCGGTGGGGATGCTGATCCAACTCGCGGCCGAGAGGACATTGAGCATCGCGCCTCCCCCGTTGGCCGCGAGGATCGGCGCAAACGCGTTCGCGACTCGAAGGTTCCCAAAGAAATTGGTCTCGAAGATGCGGCGCAGGTTATCTTCAGAACCGGTAATGGAGTCACCTTCGGGCGCTATGCCCGCGTTGTTGATGAGCAGATCGACATCTGCAGCGACCGACACAGCGCTGCCGAGGTCATCAGCAGAGGTGATGTCGAGAGACATAGGCGTGACTCGGTCGTCGCCCCAATCCTTCGTCGACCGCGCCGCGGCACGAAGGCGACGACGGCACCAGTCGCGGCCACCGTGAGGTAGCGCCAATCAGTGAAGGTTGCCGGCGGGAGAGCGCCGAGAAGGATGTCTCGGAGGAAGCCGCCGCCGAGCGCGGTGAGCACGCCCAGGGTCACCACGCCGACGATGTCCAGTCGAGCGACGCGCATCGCCGTCCAGGCGCCGTTGAGCGCGAATGCGAAGGTGCCGGCGAGATCCAGGACGAGAAACGTCGCAGAAGTGGTGTGCACGCTCACTGTCTACCCGCCCGGGTGCGCGCGGCATCAAATGCCACGACAGGGTCTTGCTCAACGCCCCTTCCACAAGTGGGTGGTGGTCAGGGCGTCGTCACGAGGGGACGCCGGAGGGTACCGTGCCGCTCACGACAGGTCGATGGCCGCGAGCGAGGCGTCCACGTCCTGCGCGCCCAGCACCGCGCTGCGGACGATGTAGCCCTGACAGAAGGTGAGCATTGCCAGCGCCGTGGCCGGCGCAGTTGCAGGCTCACGTCCCTCGGCGATGAGCCAGCGTTCGGCGGCAGCGGCGAACGCGCGCTCGATGTCGCTCATCCGACGCTGCACGATCTCCCGCATCGTGGCGTCAAAGGCCGCCTCGCCCCAGAATTGCACCACGGTCGCGAACGGGATGCCGGCCTGCTCCAGGCCGACCAGCCACCGCCGGACGACGTCGCGCGGGGAACGTGCCGGCTCGTCGTCCGGCATGGCGAGCAGGCTGAGCCGCTTCCCGATCACCTCGGCCGCGACCAGCTCGATCAGCTCGTCCTTACGCGCGAAGTGGGAGTAGACCGAACCGGCGGACAGTCCGGCCTCCTCGATGATGTCGGCCATCGTCAGGTTGTTCAGCGCTCGCCGACGCAACACGCGCAGGGCCGCAGCGACGATCTCATCCCGACGCGCTTGGCGATACGCGTCACTGACTCGAGGCATACGACGAAGCCTAACCTAGGCTACTCTCCAAACAGAACCGTCATTCTGTTTAGGGAGCACTGCCATGAGTAACACCACCATCGATCGCACCCGTCCCACTGTCGCCGTCGGTTTCGGAGTCGTCGCCGGCCTCGTCGTCGCGCTCGTGGTCCTGGCCTTCCTCTGGCCCATTGCCACCTCTGAGCCGCGCGACCTCCCGGTAGGCGTCGTCGGCGCGGCGCTTCCACAGGGGGTCGAGCTACCGGTTGACGCCACGTCCTACAACACCCGCGCCGACGCAATCCAGGCAATCAAGGAGCGAAAGGTGTACGGCGCCTACATACTCGACCAGGCCGCGCCGGAGGTGTTGATCGCCGGGGCCGGCTTGGCGTCAGGCACCGCGGTCATCGAGAAGGTCGGCGCCCAGCTGACCGCCACGCAGGGAAAGCCCCCGACCGTCACCGACGTGGTCCCACTCTCCTCAGGCGATCCGACCGGAACCGGGCTCGGCGCAATGGGGTTCCCGCTGGTCCTGGGCGGCATCGTCGGCGGCGTCCTGGTCTCGTCACTCGTCACCGGCCTGAGGCGCAGACTCCTGGCCCTCGGCGTCTACGGCGTCGCCGCCGGCCTCCTTGCCGCCGTGGTGACCGGACCCGTGCTCGGCATCGTCGCGGGCTCTTTCTGGGCGGACGCCGTGGTCCTCGGGGTCGCGATGCTCGGCACCGCCTCGACTGTCGTGGGCCTCAACGCCCTGCTCGGTGCAGCGGGTACCGGCGTGGGCGCTGCCATCACGATGCTGCTCGCGAACCCGATCTCAGGTGGGGCCACGCCGCACCAGTTCATCACCGGCCCCTGGGGCGAGATCGGCCAGTACTTCGTCCCCGGCGCCTCGCAGAGCCTCTTCCGTGAGGTCAACTACTTCCCCGATGCATCGACCCTGCACGAGTGGCTCGTCCTGATCGCCTGGATCCTCGGCGGCGTAACTCTTTCGGTCGCCGCCCATTTCCGGAGCTCGACACCGGTGGACGTCCCCGTCGACGAGCGCGAGGAGGCGCCCAGCGTCGCCTGACGGCTGCCGCGACGTTTCCGGTGAGGGCTTCGCGGGTTTCAGTCGACCGTGTCCCCGCACAGAACGTCCAGGCTCTCCAGCACGAGCCGAATCCTGTCCGGGCTCAGAAGGCGGAGTCGCCGACCCAGAACAGGTGTGATTCGCGCCCCGATGTCATCGGTCGTCTGCACACCGTGATCGGTCAGTCGGATCCGCGACCGGCGCGAGTCCGCGAGATCGATCTCCCGAGTCACCAGGCCCGAGTCGGCAAGCTTGGACAGTGCCCTGCTGAGAACGGACGGGTTGAGACCGAGGTCGCTCACGAGATCACCCGGACTGTCGACGCCCATCTTGACCGTGCGCAGCACCAGGAAATCCACGAGGTCCAGGTGCGCGGCGGCAGCGACGTGCACCCGGGCGTCGGCCACGACCAACTTGTTCAGTCGGTAGAGCGCATCGAGCAGCTGCAGCTCGGGGGTGTCGGTGTCAGCCATGGGAGAAATCTAACATCGGATGATTATTGACATACGTCAACTATTGCGAGTTGGGTGTGGGTATGAATGATGACAGTGCCACCACACCCGGCCGAATCGATTTTCACCACCACTTCATGCCGACCACCATGCTCACCTCGGGTTTGTTCGGCGACACCGCCGGCTGGAAATTCCGCGACGGGGACGCGTGGACACCGCAGGTCAGTGTGGACTTCATGGATCGCCTGCAGATCGACACCGCGATCCTGTCCGTGCCCAACGATGTGGAGGCACGACTGCCGGAGAACAAGCGTCATCATTTCGCTCGCGAGGTGAACACCTTGTCCCGTCAGGCCGCGGACGACCACCCCGGACGCTTCGGGCTGTTCGCGCATCTACCGACCCCGACGGACACCGACGCCGCACTCGAGGAACTGACCTATGCATTCGACGTGCTGGGAGCCGACGGCGTCACCCTGACCAACGTCTACGGCACCGGTGATGAGGCCCGATCCCTGGGCGACCCGATCTTCGAGCCACTGTGGGCTGAGCTCGATCGCCGCAACGCGCTGGTGTTCCTGCACGGCGAGCAGACGCCCGGCAGCAATCGGGCCCCGAGCAAGTTCTTACCCACCCCGATCAGTGAGACCCCGAACGAGACCTACAAAGGCGCAGCCGATCTGGTGACCAGCGGGCGCAAGCGGCAGTACCCGAACGTGCGGATCATCCTCGCCCATTCGGGCGGCAGCACACCCTATCTGGCCGCCCGCGTCGCCGCTCTGTGCGCGTTCCATCTCGACTGCGAACTGACCGCAGACGAGATACTCGCCGACTTCCAGACCTTCTACTACGAAACCGCCCTGTCAGGATTCGAGACGAATCTGGTGGCGCTCGAGAACTTCGTCGACCCGAGCCACATCCTGTTCGGCACCGACTTCCCTGCCGCCAACCCGCGCACCGCCGGCTGGTTCACCGACAACGTCGACGAGTACTTTGCGACCCGTCCCGCGATGCTCGCGAAAGTCATGCACGACAACGCATACAGTCTCGTACCCCGGCTGACCGCCGCAGCCCCCGCGCACCGGTGAACCTCGACAACCGGCCGAGCCGTCAGGTCAGCGCGGGGTAGCGGGGATCGGCGTCGGAGCGTGCCTCGTACAGGTCGAAGTAGGTGGGAGCGATCTCGGCTGCCGACGTGCCGGGTTGACCGGATCCGATCCACACGATGATCGCGAGATGCGCTGCGTACACGCCGTGTTCCGAGAGCACGTTGTGCAGGTTGAGAACCCAGTTGCGCAAACCGGCGGAGGCGATGTTGATGTTCGCCATAGCCGGTGACGGGTCCACTGATCCACCTCCGGCGGTGATGATGATGGTGCCGGTTCTGGCGGCGATCATGTCGTCGACGACCTGCTTCACCACATGTATCGCACTGAAGTAGAAGTCGAGCTGTGGCTGAAGATTAGCCGGCGTGACCTCCAGGACGCCGGCGACGGGCAAACTGGTGTCGGCCGCGGAAAACTCGAGAACATCGACGGTTCCCAAGGTTTCACGGATCTGGGCGAACGCCGCGGTGATCGACTCCGCATCGAGCAGATCAGCGGGGAAGGCAGTCGCGGCGATCCCCTCGCCGTTGAGCACGTCGGTGAGGGAATCCAGCTTCGCCCGATCACGGGCGACGAGCGCGACGGTGAAACCGTTTCGACCGAACACGCGGGCGATCTCCAGCCCCATCCCTGGCCCGGCACCGACTATGACAATCAACGACACGTTCTCACCCCTGAATGGTTACTGTTTGTGTGCAACCACATCGTCTGTGTGTTTCACCGTCGCCACAAGAAGGCACATTCGTGTTCGTGAGGAGCGCCCATGTCCACCAGCGAGAACGCAACGCTCACAAACGACGCCGCCCTGCCCGGTCCGTGCGAGGGGTGGGGTGACGACGCCCCGTTGATCCGCAGCATCCTCGACCGTGTCGGAGACAAATGGGGCATTCTCGTGATCGCCGTTCTCCGCGACACCCCGATGCGATACAAACAGTTGCACCGCAGCGTCCCCGGCATATCCCAGCGGATGCTCACCCTCACCCTGCGCCACCTCGAGCGCGACGGTCTCGTGACACGCACCGTCTACCCCGAGGTACCTCCGCGCGTCGACTACGCCCTGACCCACCTCGGCGTCTCGCTCCTCGAACACGTTCTGGGCCTCGCGATGTGGGCGTCAGAACACACCGACGAGATCCATCACCACCGTGTCGCATTCGACCAGAGACAATCAGGGACAGCCTGAGAACGCTTCACCTGCAGGAAGAACAATCCGACAACGCCACTCGCAGCCGATAACGTCAGAAAGCTACGCGCACCGGTGACGTATCGGGCCACCGATCTCATATGTACCTGTCACACCTCCACAGCGGTGATCGGTCAGTCTCGCTTGGAAGTCTGCAGGCGGATCGCGCGGTCGAGCGTCGGTAGCACCGCGCCGAGTACGGGGCGGCGTAGAGCTTCGCGGCGCAGAGCTGAGCGCGCCGCCAGAACCCGGGAACTCGATCGTTGTGCTTGCGCAGCGCGGCGCAGCATTGGCTGTTGCATAGCCTCGGCGGCGGTCGTCGGGTCGCCCGACGATCTGAGGGCGGCGGCGAGATCGCCGACGTCGGCGATCGCAATGGACGCCCCGATTCCCGCCGTAGGTGGAATGGGATGTGCTGCGTCCCCGACGACGGCGACGCGTCCGGCCGGCCACCCGGTGAGGTCCACAGGCCGGTAGAACACAAAGGCGTCAACGCTGTCTGGGTCACTACGTCGCACCAGCTCGCGAAGCGGGTCAGACCAGGACGTTGTGGCGGCGAGCGCTCGGCGCAACAGGTCCGAACGCGGTCGATCTTCCCCGTCGAGGACCAGCGACCACAGCAGGTAGGGATCCTCGAGATCGGGGCTCACCTCTGCGTGAGTGGGGTTCGCCTCGGGTCGGTGCGTCGCGAGGAACGCGGTGGTCGCGCGCGGACCCACCACAAACCCTGGGCCCCTCCAGAGGTCATCGGGGACCACCGGGCAGGTGTCGGCGGTGAGCGGGGTTCGTCCGGCGATGCCAATGACTCCGGCGGGGCGGGCGGTGGGACGGCCGATGACGTCGGCCGCGATCAATGAGCCGGTCCCGTCGGCGACCACGACGAGGTCTCCCTCGGCGATGACCCGATCAGCCTGATCGCGGATGCTGACACGATCGTTATCGTGCGAGACGCGTGCGGCATGGACACCCCACCTGACGGCATCACCCAGTTCGCGCAGCAAGATCCGCCGCAGCGGACGCCGGCCGATCATCAACGATTCATCGCCTCGAGGGATGCGAAGCCGCGTCCGACCCTGTTCGTCGAGCACCACCAGATGCGTGAACGCCTCACCCCTGGTCCCGCTGTACTCGAGAGCGGAAAAGGTGTGGTCCGGCAACGCTTTTTTCAGAACCGCGAGGGCAGTCGGGTCCAAATGTAAGCGGTAACCGGCGGTTCGGTCGGCGTCCTTGTCGCGCTCGACGACGGTGACGGCGTGCCCGTCGACACGGAACAGATGTGCTGCCGCCAGACCTGCGATACCGGCACCCACCACCACAATGTCCATCTCGCCACAGTATCAGTCAACTGATACTCTGGCGATATGTCAGATACCAGGTCGCACGACGGACCTTCTCGCCGCGAATCGCCGCATCCGTGGACGCAGGAGGCCCTCGACGCGCTACCGCTGTGGACGCTGGTGCAGGCGTTCCACGGTGTCGCGGGTCGGCTCTATGGGTTGTTCGGCCAGCACGATCTGACCCCTACACAGTTCGGGGTCCTCGCGCAGCTGGCCACCGGTGCTGTCGAATCGCAGGCCGAGCTCGCCCGGCGGGTACTGGTCACGCCGCAGTCCCTCCAGGTGCTGGTGACCGAACTCGGCGCTCGCGGTCTACTCGACATCTCCGGTCCGGGTGGCCGGGGGCGACGCAGGCGTCTGGAGTTGACCGACTCGGGGTGGGAACTGATCGACCGGGTGCGGCCAGGACTGGAACAGGCCAACAATCCCGCACACCTCGGGTTGAGTCCGACCGACAGCGCGCGACTCAACCGGTCGCTCCACACCCTGCGTCACCACCTGTCCGAGACGGTTCCCTGATGTGGCGCAACGTGATCGCGACCCTGACACTCGATGTCGCACTTCCTCTGGCGGCGTACTTCGCGCTGACCGCATCGGGCATGGCGCCCGTGTGGGCGCTGCTGTGCGCGGCGGCGGTGTCGGTTGTCGTGCTCCTAGCGAGATGGACGCGCAGCCGCTCCATCTCCACACTCGGGGCCCTCGTGTTGGTCCGCTTCGCGTTGGGCGTTCTCGTCGCGGTCATCACCGGTGACGCACGGTTCGTACTGGCGAAGGACTACCTCGTCACCTTCGGGATCGCGATCTTCGCGGCGGTGTCCCTGAACTTTGAGCGCCCGTTCATTGCCCGTATCCGTCGAGACCTCTCGGGTGACCGCAACGGCTTCGACCTCCGGTGGGAAGCAAGCAAACCATTCCGCGACGAGCATCGACTGCTCACATGGCTGTGGGTGGCCGGACTCGTGATCGAGGTGGCCATTGCGGTGGCGGTCATCTACACGGCTCCGTTGGACGTCGCGGTCGTCGTCACCAATGTGCTCTCCCCGGTCACGATCATCACGCTGATCGCAGTCACGCAATTCCGTGGGCATCGCGCCGCGCGGGCGGCGGAGCCCCTGGTATTCCTGGGATAGTCAGCACAACTGAACACGGTCACCCTCATCGAGCCTCTTCCGGCGGTTCGCGAACCGCCGGCGTTGATGATTCCTTCGGCTGCCCACCGCGTGCGGGCGGGGTGACATCCCGCTGCTCAGCGCATACGGCGATGACGGTCAGGCCATCAGGCCCGGCATGGAGGTGGCGTCGATGGTGGAGTTCGACAGACACGAACTGTCCAGGTCCGACAGCGATGGAAGCGCCGTCGATCACGATCCATCCGTCGCCGGCGATGACGGCATAGACGTCGTCGTTGCGATCATCGAGGTGGTCGTGCGGCACAGTCTCGGCCCCTGGCGGTAGCTCCACTTGATAGACCTCGAACGCCGAGACGTGGAGGGCGTCACTGATTCGTCGGTCAAACGGGCTTGCTGCAGGGTGCGGTCCGTGTCCTGCGGGGATTGACGTGGCGTCGACAACGACATACGACATGCAATCGACCGTAACAACTGTCCGACAACCTGGCAGTTCGCCCGCTGCGAAAACCCACCCACAGCATCGCATTGGCCTGCAACGGTTCCCACAGCACCTCAGAGAGAACCAGATGGACCGCGGAACCTACTGGGCAATACTGAGTGTTCCACTATCGCTGTTCAAGAGACTGACCAAGCAATCGATCTGACTGCCGGTGTACACCTCACGCACAACCGCAGCGACATCGCTGGTTCTGCCTTCGTGCTTCGCATGGTCGTCGGGCGACTCAGTTGACATCGGCCGGATGGCCGGCCGATGCCGTGTTGTTGTGAATAGGGTCGCCGCGCCCCGGTTGAGTAGGTCCCAGAAGCGTGCGACGGCACCGGTGGGACCGAACCAGACTGTGCCGCCGAACAGTCCGGCTCGTGACAGATCCGCAGAGAAGTCAGGTCGCTTGAGTACAGTCAGCTGCGGCCCGCGCTCCAGGAGGAATAATGTATCGACCAACCGCCCGTTCTGCTGCCGCCTCGTGGCTTGCCGGCACCGCGGTCGCACTCGTTGTTCAAGGAGTCTTCCCGCAGCGGTTCGCAGCGAGCACAGCGTGGGACTTCAACGCGGGGTGGCAGCGCGAGATCGCGATCTGGAACCTGGGCACCCTCGTCGCCGGCGGGGTAGTCGTGGCCGGCCACGACGATCCCGTACGCGCTCAGCTGCGCGGTCTCGCAGTGCTATCGGCACTGTTCAGCGCCAACCATGCCGCGGCAGCCGTGCGGACAAACAAACCAGGCAACTGGGCATGGGCCGTTATCAATGCCGGCGGTGTGATCACCAGCGTCGCCGGGCTGTCCAAGTCCCGCCGATAGCAAACCGTTCGTACCACAAGACCACCAGCAGCGTTACCCCGCTAGGGCAGCAGTCGACCAGCAGGAGGCCGCTCCGAATCCCAACTCCTCGAAAGGACACCATGTCCGCCATAGTTCCCTGGAGTGAAGGGACCTGGACAAACGAACCCGTCCACGTCGCGGTCGACGATGAAGGGATGCGTGTCACCGCCCGTGAGGGCAGCGACGCGTGGCGCCTCACTTCCTACGACTTCATCCACGCCTCAGAGCATGCTTTGTTGGCCCCCTTGGCACCCGAGACGGCGGTTGAGGTGGAGTTTCGCCTCGACTTCGTCAACCAGTTCGACCAGGCGGGCATCTTCGTCAGGATCGACGACAGATTTTGGATCAAAGCCGGCGTTGAGGTCAGCGATGGTGAGAGCAGTCTGGGCGCTGTCGTGACTCGGGGCGCCTCTGACTGGTCATTGCGCCCGGTAGGTGAGTGGGATGGGCATCTGGTGACCGTCCGCGGCAGCCGGTCCGGCAACGCGCTCACAGTACGTGCCCGCGTCGAAGACGAGCCCTGGCAACTCGTTCGGGTTGCTCCTTTGGATCCGGACGCCGAAGTGACGGCGGGACCATTCTGCTGCGCGCCACTGAGCGCCGACCTGACCGTCCATTTCACGTCGTGGCGAAGGGCCCCGGCGGACGCCAGTCTTCATCCAGAGTGAGCCAAAGCGGGCGCGAGACAAGGCATCGCACGACGCGTCCGCCCCTACCCCAGCCGTTGTCTCTCAGCCCAGCGGGCTACTGAGCGGCCTTCTCAGCTGCGACGGCTCGCGCCCATCCGCCGATCGCCAACACGACGTACGTGCCGACGAACGCGGCCACCAACCGGGCGCCCGGCCGGCGCGACAACGATTCCACTACCGACATGTTCTCCCCTGTCGACGACGTCTGATCCTGTCCACCGATCATCAAACCACGAACACTGTGCGCGCAGTCGGGGTGACCGTTACCGACTCGACGGCCCCTGTCTCAGTCGGCGCCGGGCGCGAGGAGCGACACCGGCGGGCGGTAGGGCTCGACGTGATTGGAGGACCCCGAATCTGTGGCCGAGGGATATGAACGGCGATACCGCGAGCGCTTGACGCGGGCGATGTGCTCCTGCAGCGTGCGATCTCCGCGGGCCATTGCTCGTGCGCGGGTCGAGTAGATGGCCAACCCGTAGGCCACGACCCACACCACCAGGCCGACTATGCCCGCGGCCGTGAGGCCCGTCGCGAGACCCGCCAATCCCAGCGCCAGTGCAGCGGAACCCGACATGAATGCCGCCCATCCGACCTGCGCCCACATGGCTGCGCGTCGCAATCGCGCCCGGCGCATGCGCGCCGCACTCATCGGTGGCCTGCGATGCAGATGTGGTGCCTGAAAGCTGATCGAGACGGCCATGACGCGCTCCTTGGGAGATTTGTGATCTACACCACATATACACCCGATTCGGCGTCACCGGATCTCACCGAGATGCCGGATCAGCCGGCCGAGACCCCACGCCGATCGGCCTCACGTGCGGCGAACTCCCGGTAGCCCGTTGCCGGGCGACCGAGGAGCTCCGGCAGCACTGTCGTGTCGCCGGCCGGCAGCCCGACCTTGTCGTAGTAGGTCATCATCGCGACGTAGCAGTCCTTGGACTCGTCCGGCCAGTTCCGCACGCCTCGGGTGTTGGACGAGCCGGCCAGTCCACGGACCACGTTTCCCAACGCATGGGTCTTGGTCGACGCGAGCGATTTCGCGACGATCGTCGCCGCCGCGGCGACTCCCTGCAGCGGGCTCTTCACCGCTGTCGGAGGTAGTCGCACAGCTGAGACAGGGTGGCCGAGAACGGCAGTCCATATGGTCGCCATCTCGTGGCGGGTCAGCTCCTGGGTCGACAGGTCGTACGTCTCACCCGCGTGACCGTCCGGCGACGTGGTGATCATCGCTCCCACCTCACCGATGTCCTCCGCGTCCACAACACCCATGACGGACGTCGGCGACGACGGGTACGGCAGAGTCCCCGCGAGCATGAGGTCCCAGAAGTCGAGGTAGTTCTGCATGAAGTGTGACGGCCGTAGGACGGTCGTCGGGATGTCCGACGCGTGGAGCAACTCCTCGACTCGCAACTTCTCCTGGTGGTGGGGCAACTCCTTGATCTCCGGGTGGATCACGGAATTGAACACGATGTGTTCGACACCGTTCGCGCGCGCCGCAGCGACCAGCCCTTCGGCGATCGACACCTCGCGAACGACGGCCGTCGGACAGACGTGGAACACCCGTGCGACGCCGGGGATCGCGCCGGCCACGTCGGCGTTCGACCGGATGTCGCCGATCACCACCTCGGCCGCACCGTCCGCACGCGCGACGCGGGCCTGCTCCTCGCTCTTGACGAAAGCACGCACGGTCTCGCCTCGCTCGGCCAGCCTGCGCGCGACGCTGCGGCCCACTCCTCCGCCGGCACCGGTCACCAGAATTGTTCCCACCACGTCCACTCCCTCGTCGACAACCGAACCGCCATGCACCGCAAGCGCTTGTGCGGCACCCGGCGACAGCACGAACGTGCGACGCCGCAACGGATGGTGGCGACGCTACAGACTGGTTGACTGACAGTCAATGAAATGCCACTCTCGTGGTCATGACCGCGAAAACAGGAAACGACCATGCCGTCGAATGAGCGCCGGCGCTTCGAGGCCCGACGCACCCTCATCACCGGCGCGAGCTCCGGAATCGGCGCACAGTTCGCGCGCGCCTTCGCGGCGCGGGGATCGGATCTCGTCCTCGTGGCGCGGCGAGCCGACCGGCTCCACGAGCTCGCCGACGAGCTGAGCAGCGAGTATGCAGTCGACTGCACCGTCGTGCCCTTCGATCTGGCCACCGACAACCCGGGCGCGACCTTGCGTGCACAGGTCGACGGAGACGTCGACCTGCTCATCAACAACGCCGGCTTCGCGACACAGGGACTCTTCGTGGACACCGATGCAGCGGACCACCGCAAAGAGATCGCCGTCGATGTTCTCGCGGTCGTCGATCTCACGCGCGCCTTTCTGCCCGCGATGATCGAGCGCGGACACGGCGGCATCATCAACGTCTCCAGCACCACGGGCTTCCAGCCGGTGCCCTCGCTCGCGGTGTACTCGGCGTCGAAGGCATTCGTACTCAGCTTCAGTCAGTCGTTGTGGCACGAGGCGAGAAAGCACGGGATCACGGCGTTCACCCTCGCGCCGGGACCCACGACGACCGAGTTCTTCGACGTCATCGGCGACAGCGCGTCGGTCGTGGGGTCGTTCCAGACACCGCAGCAGGTGGTGGCCACCGGATTGCGCGCGCTCGATCGTCGCCGACCGCCACCGCATGTGGTCTCCGGTCGGAGGAACGCCATCGCCGCCCACCTCGCCGGCCTCGTGCCGCGACGGATCCTCGTCCCCGCGCTGGACAGGGCGATGCATCCGACCACCTCGAGCAGTCACCGGGACAGCCGTGTCCGACCCTGACGGCGACGACCTCCCGGCCACGCCCGACTGGCGCGACTATCCGTGGGAGACGGTGACACGCGACGTGGAACTCGACGGGAGGCGAGTGCACCTCGTCGACCTCGACCAGGCCGGCGACGACCGCGACGTGGTGATCTTCCTGCACGGGATCTCCGCGAGTTGGCGCTGGTTCATCGAAATCCTCCCCGAGGTCGCCGAGACCCATCGGGTCATCGCCATCGACCTCCCCGGGTTCGGCGATTCTGAGATCTTTTGGAGGAAGACCAGTTTCACCGCGCTTGCGGAGACCGTGGCCGAGGTGTGTGCGACGCTGTCGATCGACAGGGCGACAATCGTCGGGCACTCCATGGGATCGATCGTCGCGACACGCCTGGCCATCGACCGGCCCGATCTCGTCGAACGACTCGTCATCACCGGCGGCCCGATTCTCTCGCTGACCGGGCTGGCGCGTAACCCCCTGCAGACACTCCGGGCCCAGCCGCGGTCGGTCGCCACGCTGCTCGCCGAACTGATGACCATCGGGGTTCCGCTGCCTGCGCCGGTGAGCAGAATGGTGGCCTCCTCACCGAGGTTGCTGAAGCTGGCCCTGGGACCGTTCCTCGCACATCCCGAGCGCCTGGACCCCGACCTCATGCAGCAGGTGATGTCCGCGCTCGGCGCTCCGGGTTCCTTCCCGGCACTGCTGTCCACGATCGGCGACGACCCGGGAACCGATCTGCACAAGATCGCCTGTCCGACAAAGATCATCCGTGGGCCCAAGGACCCGCTGTCGCCGCCTGTCGACGTCGACCGATTCCTCGCGGCCGTCGCCACCGCGTCCGCGGTCGAGATCCCAGACACCGGGCACTGGCCACACATCGAAAAGCCGTCGGACTTCCTGTCCGAACTCGACACATTCCTTCGCGAGGTGGGCTGACGCCTCGCCCCAACGGACCGGGACTGCGCTGCGCTGCCGTCCACACGCGACATCACGTCGGCGAGTAATCTTGCCGCGTGGTCATCTGGGGTCTCGAGTCATGACGGGTGACACAGGACAGGCCCGTCCCGCCACGACGCGTTCACAGCAGAAGGCCGCAACGCGCGACCGAATGTTGACGGCGGCCTCCGAGCTGTTCGCCGAGCGTGACTACAGCGACGTGACGATCGCGGACATCGCCAAGCGCGCAGGCGTCGCCCACGGACTGCTGTTCCATCACTTCTCGAACAAAGAGGGAATCTACCGCGCTGTCCTCGACAGGGTTGTCGCGCAAATGGATTCTGCATTCACCACCCCCGTGGGCGCCGACACCCCGACGATCATCCGAGCCGCACTGCGCACCCATCTGAACTACCTCGCGACCCATCGAGGCGTCGCGCTGCGGCTGATCGTCGGTCGACGACACCCCGACCCGACTGTCGCCGCCGTGTCCGACCGCGGACGCACCCGGGCATTGACGGCGTTGGCAGGATCGCTGGAACTCGACCCGACCAACCGACTCATGCAGTTCGTCGGCAGCACTCTGGTGGCCGCGTTCGACGAGGCGTCGTCGTGGTGGCTGAACGACCCCGATCCGATACATGTCGACGCTCTCGTCACGTCGTTCATCGAACTCGGCATCGGCGCGCTGAAGGGCGTGCAGAACCTGGAGGGGTGCCCTGACCTGCGTGGACCCATCGCCACACTGTCCTCTGCCGCCGCCATGGATGGCGACGGACAGAGGTCGTGACCACGATTCATTGACTGACATTCAGCGAACGAGATAGCCTGAGCTCCGACATCCACCACGGACGGAGTTCAGACGATGGCGACCTACATCAGCCGTTTCGCGACGGAAGACGCCGTGCTGTGGGGTGTGGTGTCGCCCGCCGGGATCACCGCTCTGGAAGGGCACTACGCGACGACTGCGGAGCTGCTGGAGAACGGTCGGGCCGATTGGACGGCCGCGTCCTCGCGACGGCCGACCCACCAGGCCGATGCCGTCGAGATGCGCTCGCCCATCACCACCCCGTGCCGAGTGCTGTGTCAGGGGGCTAACTTCCGCCAACACGCGATCGACTCCGGCATGGACCCCGACAACCGTGCATTCAACCTCTTCTTCGACAAGACCGACGCCTCGGTCACCGGACCACACGCCCCGGTCACCCGCCCGGCGCACGTGCAGCTGCTCGACCATGAGATCGAACTCGCCCTGGTGATCGGCAAGGCCATCACCGACCCGGTGACGATCACCGAGGAATCGCTGCGCGAGTACGTGGTCGCGGTGACCATCGCCAATGATCTGTCGGCCCGCGATGTCCAACTGCCGCAGGGTCAGTACCTGAAAGGCAAGAGCTACCGGGGGTTCTGCCCGCTCGGCCCGGTGCTCGCGATCCTCGACGATGCCGACTACGACCGCCTCGACGACCTGGTGTTGCGGTTGCACGTCAACGGCGACCTCCGTCAGACCGACACCACCGCCAACTTCGTCTACCGTCCCGCAGAATCGCTCACCGAACTGAGCACGTTCAGCGACCTGGCCGTCGGCGACGTTCTCCTGACCGGAACTCCGCACGGCACCGCGGCGAAGTCCCCGCCGGCGCTGGTGCGTCGACTCGCGACCGCGGTGCTGCCCGAGCACGTCATGTGGAAGCTGTTCATCCGCCGCAACCTCGACGGTCCGTTCCTGAAGCCCGGTGACACCGTCACCGCCACCATCCGATCCTCTGACGGTGCACTCGATCTCGGTGAACAACGCACGCCGATCGTCGCACCCCGCTGAACCCAAGGAGTCGATATGCCCTCCACGACACCGAGTCCCGCCCCGGTCACGACAGCACTCGCACCGGATCTGCTCGCTCACTTCGTGGTGAAGACCGCCCGACCGACAGAGATGATCGAGTGGTACTCCACCGTGCTGGGCGCGCATGTCGTCCATGAAGACGACCAGATCGCGTTCATCACATGGGATGACGAGAGCCACCGTTTGGCCCTGGTGAAGGTGCCCTCGGTGCTGCGATACCTGTTCCCGCTGGCCAGGTTCCGACGCAAGGTCTACGGCGTCGATCACCTCGCGTTCACGTACAACTCGCTGGAGCCGTTGCTGCTCAACTACGAACGCCTCGCCGCCGCGGGCATCACGCCGGTGTGGTCGATCAACCACGGCCCCACCACGTCGCTGTACTACGAGGATCCCGACGGCATCCGTCTGGAGTTCCAGACCGAGAACTTCCCCACGCCCGAGGCGACCGCCGAGTTCTTCTCCAGCCGCGAATTCGAGGCCAATCCGATCGGGGTCACCATCGATCCGTCCTACCTGCTCGAACGACTGCGTGACGGCGCTGCGACCGAGTCGCTGCTGCGACGTGACGCCGGCGTCCGGCCGGGAACAAGGCCGCGGGTCAACAAGCGTGCCATCACCCTACGAACACTGTGAGCGCATCTGATCCGGTGCCGGTGCTGATCGCCGGCGCCGGTTCGACCGGAGCCACCGCGGCATTGTTGCTCGCGCGCCGCGGAATCCCCACGATCATCGTCGACCGCCGTTCCGACGCACTCACCCATCCCGCCGCACACGTCATTCACGGGCGCTCCCTGGAGATCTGGCGCGAGGCCGACCCTGCCCTGGCGGAACGGATCGCCGGAATCGCGCCACCGATCGAGTCGGTCAACCTCATCCGATGGTGCTCGGACCTGAGTGGACTGCCGCTCGGGGAGATCGACCTGGCGTCTCGTCCGGAACAGCTCGTGCGTGTGAAGTCACACAGCGACTTCCTGATATCCCATATCGGACAGCACCAGTTGATGCCGGTGTTGTGGTCGGCACTCGATCGGGAACCGCTGATCGACTTTCGGAGATCCACCCGGGTCGATTCAGTCGAGCAGCACGGCGACACGGTGACCGCGACGATGAGCACCGGCGAGAACGTGACCGCGCGCTATGTCGTCGGCGCGGACGGCGCCAACAGCGAACTGCGTGAGACTGCCGGTATCGAGATGCACGGTCCGGTGCTGGCTCGGATGGGCAGTGCGTTCTTCCGAGCGCCGGGGCTCTATCCCGCCGACGCTCGCCCCCTGCTGAGCTGGATCTACCAGCCGAATTTCGCCGGTGTGATGATCGCTCACGCCGATGACCACTACGTCCTGATGAACACCTACCTACATCCCGACCAGGACGTGGCCCGCTCACGCGAGGCGTATTGGGCAAGAACGCTTCCCGAGGTACTGGGGCACGAACTGCAGTTCGACATCGTGTCAACCGGGACGTGGACGATGACCTCCCAGACCGCTGAGGTGTTCCGCAGCGGACGTCTCCTCCTGGCCGGCGATGCCGCACACCGGTTCCCGCACACAGGCGGGTACGGGCTCAACAGCGGTGTGCAGGACGCGCACAACATCGCGTGGAAACTCGACGCGGTCCTCAGCGGCCGGTCCACCGATCGCCTCCTCGACACCTACGAGGTCGAACGGCGCCCGGTGATCAATCTGTTCGCCCGGCACAGCGTCGCCAATCACTTCGAGCTCGACTCCGCAACGAAGTACTTCGGAGTGACCAACAGGATGCTGCAGCGCGCGACCACAGCGATGTCGCGGCCCCCGATGACATTGCTACCGGGACGCCTCGCAGCCCCACTCGCAGAACGGATCACCCGCGCCGGCCTGGCCCGCACGACGATCCTCGCGTCGACGAGTTGGCGGGCGCAGCGGGTGCGTGACCTCGTGGCCGGCAACATCCCCGGGCAACTCGCCCATTTCGTCTCCACCGGTCTGGAATTCGGCTACCGGTACGCCGGCCCTCTCGTCTCGACCGAACCCGGTGAACGCGAGCCGGCAATCGGTTCCGACGACGTCGTCGAATACCGCCCGAACACCAGACCCGGTGGGCGTCTGCCGCACGCGGTCATCAACACCCCCGACGGACCCAGGTCGACCCTCGAACTGGTCGAGACTGCTCCAACCGCATTGACCGTGTTCACCTTCGACCCCGCAGGGTGGACTGGTGCCCTCGGGTCCGCGGCTGACGCGCTCTCACCACTGACGACCCACGTTGTCGATCTCGAGAGTGCGACCTCCCCGGCGACTGCGATCGATCTCTACGAGGTGGGGACGGACGGCGCCGTGGTGGTCCGCCCGGACGGGCACATCATCTGGCGTACCTCGGACGCCGCCGACGCAGCGACGTCAGCACTCATGGAGACCATCGGACGCCTGTGGCTGCCCTACTTCTCCCGCATCCCGGTTGTCGTCAGCCGTGGGCAGGCCGGTTCTTTCTGACAGAGTCCTCCCGGCACGGAGCCGACGAGTCCGGGGGCTCACCGATGTCACCGCCACGTGAGACTCCTCAGGCACCTACCGATCGGTAGGTGCTACGGCGCTACCGTGAACCACGTAGTGGCCGAGGCCGTACGGACGCCGAACAGTCGTCCGGCGGGTGTCGGCCGAGGCCCCGACGACCGAGGAACTCCCATGACAGTCTCGTTGATCAACCCGGACGGTCATGTCCAGGTGCCGCTCTATCACCACGTGGCGGTTGCCACCGGGTCCACGCAGATCCATCTCGCGGGTCAGGTCGCCTGGGACGGCGACGGAAACCTGGTTGCACCTGGTGATCTCGCCGGTCAGGTCGCGCAGGTGTATCGCAACGTCGCGAGGGCGCTCGCCGCAGCAGGCGCCACATTCCGTGACGTCGTCAGGTTCACCTGATACGCGGTGGACTGGGAGAAGTCGAAGATGGAGGCATTCACCGCCGGCGTCGAGCAGGCTGGTCGTGAGTTCGACCTGCCCACTCCGCCGTTGGCACTGATCGGCGTCAGCATCCTCTACGAGCCCGGCATCCTGATCGAAGCCGAGGTCACCGCGATCATCGACTGATCACGCGCCCACCTACAGGTCGATGCGCCCGCTACGGCTGTGGAATTCGCCGGTCGGTCCGTTCCGGTCGAGTGTCGCCAGATGAACAGTGGCGTCGGTTCCCTCGGTGACCGACTGGTGGCCTGTGTTGGCGTTGAGATCGGTTGCGGTGTAGCCGGGATCGGAGGCGTTGACCCGCATCTCCGGGAGGTTCTTGGCGTACTGCACGGTCAGGGTGATCACCGCCGCCTTCGACGCGGCGTACGGGATCGCGCCGACGGGGAACTCATCGCGCTGCGGGTCCTGCAGGAAGCGGCCCATCCCGACGCCCGAGGCCACATTCACGATGACCGGGTTGGACGACTCCCGCAAAAGCGGTAGGGCCGCCTGCGTCACCCTCACGATGCCGACGACGTTGGTGTCGAGGGTGTCCGTCATCGCGTCGGCGTCGAGATCGTCGACACCGTGTGCGGAGCCGAGGACGCCGGCGTTGTTGACGAGGACATCCAACCGGGGGATGGACGACAGGGCTTCGGTGACCGATGCGGTGTCGGTGACGTCGAGACGGATGACCTGCGCGCCCAACGCGCGGACATCGCCGGCCGTGTCCGGGTCGCGAACGCCTGCGATGACGTCGTGGCCTGCCTCGATGAGTCGCCGGGTCGTCTCGAGTCCGAGACCCTTGTTCGCTCCTGTGATCAGTGTTGTGGTCATGTGCTCAATCCTGGGGTCCGAGCGGACGCGGTTCCAGGTACTCCTGTTACCACCCCGCCGCCCGGCAGGGGATGCAGGATGGTGGACATGAGTGAACTGTCGACCGTGCTCCGCGCGTGGCGGGAGCGGACCAGGCCCGAGGAGGTCGGGCTGCCCGCGATCCCCGGCCGTCGAACCCCGGGCCTGCGTCGCGAGGAACTCGCGGCGTTGGCGACCGTCAGCGTCGATTACATCGTCAGGCTCGAGCAGGGACGTGCACGACACCCGTCGGCGCAGACCGTCGCCGCGCTGGCACGAGCGCTGCGCCTCACCGACGAGGAGGTCGACCATCTCTACCAGGTCGCCGGATTGGCGTCGCCGAGTGGACACGTTGTCCCGCAGCACATCAGCCCCGGAGTGCGCCGGATGGTCGACCGGCTGGGGGATGTACCGCTGGCGGTGTTCACCGCGACGTGGGACATCATCCACTGGAACGGCCTGTGGGCGGCCATCAGTGGCGACCCTGCTCAGAGACAGGGAGTCGACCGCAACGTGGTGTGGCGTCACTTCACCGACGACTTCTCAGACGTCAGCTACGACGACCTCCACCACGAGGAGTTCAGTGACGATCTCGTGGCCGATCTCCGCGCCGCGCACGCCCGGTATCCCGATGACCGCACCCTGCGAGATCTCGTGACACGACTTCGCGCGACCAGTTCGGATTTCGATACCCGGTGGGGGCGCGTCAGCATGTCGGTTCACAAGTCCAGTCGCAAGGTGATGACGACATCGGTCGGTCCGATCGCCATCGACTGCGATGTGCTCACCGCACCGGGCAGCGATCTGCGAATAGTCGTCTACACGACCGCTCCCGGCTCGCAGGACGAGCAGCGCCTCGACTTGCTGCGCGTGGTGGGGACCCAGACTCTCGTCTGAGACGTCGACGCACGTTGTCAGGCCGGATGACGGGGCAGGGTCTGGTGGGTGGGCGACGAACGCATCGCGTCGATCATCAGGGCGGAGAAGCGACGCGCAGCTGCGACTCGATTCTCCGGCGGGGATGTCGCCAGCCCACGGTTGGCCGTCACGAACAGAATGAGGTCGGTGACGGCGAAATCCGCCCGGAGCGCCCCCTGCGCTTTCGCCCTACGGGCGAGGTCTGCGAATGCACCGAGCATCTCGGTCCGGTGTGATCTGATGTCGACGACGTCTGGGTACTCCGCGAGGAAGGCTTCGGTGAAACCCTGGTTCTGAGACTGCAGTTCGCTGAGCTCGGTGAGCACGTGACAGAAACCACGCCACGGGTCGCTGTCGTCGAAGCCGGCTCGTACGATCTCACGACACCTGTGGAACTCGTCCATGAACGCCTCCACGACCAAGTCCTTCTTGGTCGGGAACCGTCGGTACAGCGTCGCCGGACCCACGTCCGCCCTGCGTGCCACTTCGCGCATGGACACCCCGAGACCGTCGGTCGCGAACACCTCCCGCGCCACCTCCAGAATGCGGTCGCGGTTGTCCTTCGCGTCGGACCGGAGGAACTGATGCAGCTGATCGACCATGGCTCTCACTTTACGTAAACGGACGGGAGCGTCCGTTACGTTCGAGACCGTCACTCACCCATGGAGGTCTCCAGTGAAGGCAGTAGCAGTCCACACATTCGGCAGCCCGGACGGAATGCAGGTCATCGATACCTCGACGCCGACTCCACCGGCCGGTCACCTCCTCATACAGACCGAAGCCATCGGGGTCGGAGGTGTCGATGCGGTCATCCGCCGAGGCACTGTGAGCGGTTCCGGCTTCGGTCCCGGATATGTACCGGGCAGCGAGGTGGCCGGGATCGTCACCAAAACCGGCGAGGGAGTGGACCGGATCTGGGTGGGCCGACGCGTCTGGGCCTTCACCGGCGTCGGTGGCGGTTACGCAGAGCACGCAATCGCATCCGTCGGCAACGTGGTGGCGCTCCCGGAAGGGCTTTCCACCGTCGACGCTGTCGCGCTCGGCAGCGCTGCGCCGGTGGCCCATTTCGCGCTCGCCCAGGCCCGATTCACCGCGGGTGAGTCGGTCCTCGTGCGTGGCGCGTCCGGCAGCATCGGCATCGCGGCGGTGGAGCTAGCCTCGCGCGGTGGTGCGGGCTCGGTGACCGTGACCGCCTCGTCGGCCTCACGCGGTGAGCGACTGCGCGGATACGGTGCGACGCACGTGCTCGACCGCGACGGGAACGGAGAGGGGCCCGGGCTGTTCGACGTCATCATCGACATCGTGGCCGGGTCAGCGTTGCCCCGCTTCATCGAGCGCCTCGCACCCAACGGGCGGATGGTCCTCGTCGGTGTCGTGGCCGGCTATCCCCCGTCAGACTTCGGCATGACCCTTCTGGGAGCCTTCCAGAAATCCCTGACGCTGAGCACGTTCAGTCTCGACACCGTGCCCGCGGCCGATCGCGACCGGACTCGGATCGAACTGTTCGACGCTGCGGTGCGCGGCGACATCCACGCGGTCGTTCAGGACGTTCTCCCCCTGGACCGCGCCGCGGACGCGCACCGCCGCATGGACGAGGGAACGGTGTTCGGCAGGCTGGTCCTGAGACCGTGACTCGTGAGCCCGGCCCTCGCCGTCGAGGTTCAGGTGAGCTCGCACCGGGCATGGGACTCGGGTGCGATCCGAGCGAGTGGTGCAACCGCACCAGTCGCAGAGGACGACGGTGACACATTCCATCCCACTCATGCCCTCCCTGGCCACACGCGACGCCCACCCTGGGGTCACACCTGTTCGGTCTCATCCCTGACGCTTGGCTCGAGACCGCCCTGCGGCGCAGGGTCCGCCGGAATCGGCTCGACGTCATGGACGACGTGGGCTCGTACGAGCAGCTTGTTCCACAGTGGTTGCGACACAGGTGTTCGGCGCCGGATCTCGTCATCACAGAGCTGCAGATCCCTGGTGACACCCCGTACGAACTGCGCAGAGACGTCGAACTCAGCTGATTGCCGAAGGACGGTCTCGAGACACTCCCGGTATTCAGCCAGTTGGGAATCGTCCATCTTCACGAGCGCCACAATGGTCTCCCGAGCCGACACATCGTTCGTGACGTGGCAACCCCATTTTCGGGTCAGAGAACTTGTCGAGAAAGTATGGGTGGCATTCGACCTGTAGGGTTTGAACCCGAACACCTGATCAAATCCAGCGCCGCGGCATCGGTTCCGATCTGATTCCGACAGTACATCTTTCGTTGCCCAAATGTCGAATAGCGTTCTAAATAAACTTTTTTCGTGATCCGGCAGCGCGCTTCGCACATGCGTGACAACCGATCGGGGTCCCGCTGCCGTGACGCCCAACTCAACTGAAAGCATGCGGTTTCGCATGTGTTGTTCTACATCAACATGTTTCAAGCTCGGGGTTGTGGTCGTGTATGCGCCCTACGTCGCGTGGTCACCACTCCGCGGCGATTTGCCGACCCCCACACCGCGCTGGGATCGTTGATGCGAATGCAATGAGCGCACCACCGAGGACGTGTCGTCGACCGCCGCGGACCGACTGATGTCGACGCCGTCGCCCTCGTCATCGGCGGGCTGCGGGGTGCGTAGCGCGAAGACCGACGCCTGCTCGATCAGCCGCAGGGCCACCAATCCGGAGACGGCCACCACGCGTAGCGCCAGTCCGACCGGATTGGTCAGGGCGGACCGCAACGTTCGGTCAGGCGAGGTGGCCACGGACACCGGCGGCGCATGGCGCTGTGGTGGCACCACGGTCAACTGGACGGGACCGGATTGCTTGCGGCTCAACTCGATCTCGAGTCGGTTGAACCCGACGACCACCTTGAGTGAAAGCGGTACAGACATCGTCGATCTCCTCGGCAGAACCGCCTGGAGGCGAACTCGGACGCCGGACGCACCCAGCGATCTGCAGGTGTCGAATCCGGTGGGCTCGTGAGATGAGTTCGGTCGCAGGGAAACGTGTCGTGACATCTCGCCAACGGCAAGACAGACAAGAGCGCGGAAAACCTTTGGGCGGCGGATGCTCCTCCGCGTCACGGCCGTCTCAGACAGCGGTGATTGCGGTCCCGGACCGGCTGACATGCTCAGCACCGTCACCCTACCCTGTCCGAGCGAGGGACGGTCGCGACGTGTGCCCGGACCCGGGTCCGATCGGTTGCCGCCTCCAGAACCACAGGTGGCGGTACCGTTGGCAACACAGTCCACCCCGTTGTGATGGCCGCGTTCATTGCTCGCGAGTTCACATGGGCAACACGGGGCCGGAGCAGTTCCGATGAGCAGGGTGACGTGGGATGACCGAGTTGGACGACGGCAGTGACAACGATCATCAGGGGGAGCCCCTCGGCTCGCAGGAGGCCGGTATGGCCGTCTCGGACCTGAACGCTGCGATCAGCGACCTGGCAGGCCTCGTTGCAGACAGCCACGACCTGCCTGGCCTCCTGGCGGAGGTCGCGGCGTTCGCCGTGCAGGCGATACCCGGTGCCGAGGGCGCCGGAGTCACCCTGCTCCGAGTGGATCGGCCCGAGAACATCGTCGAAACCCTCGCTGCGAGTTCATTGTTGGTTGAGGAGATCGATCACATCCAGTACGTCACGCTGCAGGAAGGCCCCTGTATCACCGCGGCGCTGGAACGACGAACCGTCCGCTCGGGCTCACTCGGCGGCGAGAAGATGTGGCCCCGATTCGGCCCACGAGTGGGCAGACTCGGAGTGCACAGCGCCCTGTCCCTGCCTCTGTTGCTGCCGGGCAAGGTGGTCGGCGCCATCAACGTCTACGCTCGCGAGAAGAACGCTTTCGACGAGCACGCCGAGCATCTCGGAGAACTGTTCGCCAAACCAGCGGCCGCCGCCGTTCACAACGCTCAAATCCTCTCTCAAGCGATGACACTGACGTCGCAGCTGCAGATGGCACTCTCATCGCGGCCGACAATTGATCAGGCGATCGGGCTGGTGCGCGGGCGATCCGGACTCAGCGCCGAGGAGGCCTTCGACCATCTGAGGGCCATCAGTCAGGCAGAGCATCGCAAGTTGTCCGCTGTCGCGCAACGCATCGTCGACGAGGCGGTCCGACGCGCGGTCGCCCGTCAGACCCCGCACTGAGGCAATCGTCAGACGGCGGCGATACGCACGGGTTTCCGCGTACGGTCGACGAGGAAGCACACACCGGGAGACGGCACCTGACCCGATCCCCAGACCTCCACCGTGCACGGCGACTCGCCCTGGGCGGCCCCTGGCAGGCTCGATCGGCGCTCAGGAGCGTCAACGGAGCACGCACTCCATGACCATCACCGAATCGCTGGCGACCGCATTGGCCACACTGACCCAGGCGCTCGATCAACCCGGCGCCGACATTGCAGTCGGCCTCGATCGATTGACCGCGGACGCTGCGGCCTCGATACCGAGCTACAAGGGGCTCAGTATCATTGTTTCCCAATCGGAACCACCCTTTGCCGTCACGGTTCTGGCCAGTGGCAACCAACCCGGCGAGATCCGCACATCGCTCCGCTTCACGATTCGCGCCGAGGGTGGCGGTCACGAACATCCACCCGTTGATCTCATCTTCTACGGCGGTTCGCCGGGCACCTTCGTCGATCTGGCGGCTGACATCGCCTGGCTCACGAACCAGCCGTTGGATGCCCTGACGCTCGACGAGCACCTGACCGTCACGGCCGCATCCGATATCGCCACCCAGCTCGATGCCGCTTCGGAGATCAACCAGGCAATCGGCGTCCTCATCGGACGCGGGCTGACCCCTCACGAGGCGGTTCTGCGACTCGAGCAGATCGTCGGCGACAACGCCACTGACCGACACGGCGCCGCTCGAATCGTTCTGGACACGATGGTGTCTCGATCGCCCCCATGGGATCAGACGTCGATGTGATGGTCTCCGTCGGGTGTTCGAGTCACGGGACAGGCCGCCGACCACCCAGGGTCACCGTGGCCACGCCGGCGATCACCACAAGACCGCCGAAGAGCTCCGCGACAACCGGGGCCTCGTCAAGCCACACGAACGCGATCAGTGTTGCCACCGCGGGAACAAGGTAGAGCAGTGACGTCGACGTCGCGACCGGCACTCGCGACACCGTGTATCCCCACATCACGAATCCGAGCGCGGACGGTACGAGTCCGAGGTAGACCGCTGCCCACCACGCGCCCGCATCGGCGTCGGCGAGGTCCGCCCATGCGAGACCTGCGAACGGCACGGTTGCGACGACTCCGACAACCATCCCGTACGTCGCCACCTCCAGACCGGTGTGCCGACGCAGCAGAGGCTTGGTCAACGGGTGATAGATCCCCTGGACGACGGCCGCAGCGACCACGATCCAGATCGCCGACGTGACGGAGATGTCCGATCGTGCGGTCGACACCAGTACGACACCGACGACGGCCACGACACTTCCGGCGACCTTCACGATGGTGAGTCGTTCGCCGAAAACCCCTGCGGCGATGGCGATGCTGACCAACGGCGCGGTGGCCACGATGATGCTGGCGGTCCCGGCCGGCACATGTAACTCACCCCAGTTAAGCAGCACTTGATACGCGGCCATACCGAAGAAGCCGCACGCCACGACCAGCGGCAGTTCACGACGCGCCGGCAGTCGCATACCCGTGAACGGTGCGATCGACAGCAGTGCGAGAGCGGCGACCACCAGGCGCACGAGCGACAGACCGACCACACCCAGTTCCGGTGCGGCCACCCTGATGGCGGGAAATGCGCTGGCCCAGGAGATCACAACCACAGCACCGGCCAGCGTGGTGGCAAAGGTGCTCGCGGTGAGGGACGGATGACTACCGGGCATGGTTCAGCCTGCGCCACCGGTTCAGGAATCACCATTTACTTGTTGTGACTGTGCACGTAACGTCCGGTTACGTGTTGGATCCTCGCCGATTGCGAATGTTGGCCGAGCTCGGACGGCTGGGGACGATAGCGGCTGTGGCGAGACAACTGCATCAGACGGCCCCCGGAGTCTCGATGCAACTGGCTGCGCTGGAGAGGGAGGTCGGTGTCGCACTGACCGAGAAGAACGGGCGAAATCTTCGGCTCACCCCCGCGGGACGCGTTCTCGCCGACCATGGCGCCGACGTCGTCGAGCGACTGACTCTCGCCGAGATGGAAGTCCAGGCCCTCCGCGACGGCACAGCGGGCACGTACCGGGTTGCGGCGTTCCCCTCCGCCGCGCGCACCATCGTCGCGGCGATGTGGTCCACCCTGCGCGGGCCCGGACGCATCCCCCTCCAGCTCGAACTGGTCGAGATGGAACCCGACGAATCCATGGCCGCCCTGCGATCCGGTGACGCGGATCTTGCGCTGACACATACATATTCGATCATGGAGCCGGTCGACACGCGCAGGGTCTCGCTGTCGCCGCTACGGGTGGAACCAGTCTGGCTGGCCGTGCCCACGACCCGGCAGTCTGCCGCGCCCGCAAACCTTCACGACTACGCCGACGACGACTGGCTGGCGCCTCGACGCGAGAGCAGCTGCTTCGACATGACCTCCCGCGCGTGCGGCGTCGCAGGTTTCGTTCCCCGTGTTGTCGCCGAGGCCACCGACTTCGCCGTACTTCTCGCGCTCGTCGACGCGGGTGTCGGCGTCGCACTGGTCCCGGACCTGGCCATCGACAGGTTGCCTGCCGGGGTTCGGCTGCTCCCACTCGAGCAACCGGTGAACCGGCACATCTTCTCCGCCACGCGCGCCACTTCGGCTACGGACCCCGGGCTCGCACACTTGCGGGAAGCCATCGGTGACGCCTCGGCCGCTCTGGACCGCGAGCATGTCGGTCGTCCCCGTCGCTGACCCGCCATCGATGAACGGCCGCCTGCGCCTCGATGGTGGATGAGAACTCACCTGACGACCGCGTGCGGACTCAGTCGTTCGCCAGCAACCGCTGATGCGTCTCGGCCCACTGCGCCAACGCCAACACTGGTCCGGTCGCAAGCGATTCACCGAGGTCGGTCAACTTGTACACGGCCCCGTCGT
>NZ_JAEMTF010000051.1 GCF_016462415.1 Williamsia sp.
GGTCGGGGCCATCGTGTGGAGCCCGCTGGGCTGGGGGCGGCTGACCGGCCGGATCCGTCGCGGTGGCGATCTTCCGCCCGACAGCAGGCTCCATGTCACCTCCGACGCCGGGCCGCCGGTCGACGACGAGACCCTCTTCGACGTGGTCGAGGTCCTCGTCGAGATCGCCCGCGAGACCGGTCGGACCGTCCCGCAGGTGGCGGTCAACTGGCTGCTGCGCCGACCGACGGTGTCGAGCGTGATCATCGGTGCCCGCACCGAAGCGCAACTGCGCGACAACCTCTCGAGCGTCGGATGGGTTCTGGACGCCGAGCAGATCGCTCGGCTCGACGTCGTGAGCGAGCGCGATGCCGCCTATCCGTACTTCCCGTACCGGCGGCAGGAGGGCTTCGCGCGCCTGAGTCCGCCGCTGGTGTGAACGCCGTGGCGGCTAGGGGGTCCGGCGCCAGATCTTCAGTGCGGTGGTGATCATCGGGATCTGGAAGGGGAGTCGCGCGATCGCCCCGGCGCGGATCAACGGCTTGTCCCAGTAGATCCGGACCATGTTGAGGTTGGCGGGGTACACCGCGACGAACAGCGCGATGGCCGCCGCCGCCGCGGGCTTGCGGGTGCGCGGGATGAGCAGACCGGCGCCGATGGCCGCCTCGGCGACGCCGGAGGCGTAGGTCAGGGTGCGGGGCTCGCCCGGGATCTCCCGGGGGATCTGCGCGTCGAACGGGCCGGGGACCACGAAGTGCAGCACGCCCATGGTGATCAGGCCCGCGCCCATCACCGTGGCCTCGCGGGACGCGTCGTCACGAGCGGCCCGAACGCGCCGGACCAAGGAATTCTTCTCCAGGATTGTCGCCATGGACATCACTATGAACCACCGACGCCATGGCGTACCGCTGTGCGGGTGAACATTTCTCCCGGCCGATGTTCGTCGCCCGCGCTCGCAGCGGGATACAGTCCCCTCGATGCCCGGACCATTGCGTCGACGACTCCGTCCTGACGAACTCACCTCCATGCCCGACCACGCGCTGGTCGGTGTCGTCCGCATCCCCGAGATGCAGTCGAGCCCGGGGCGCGCGATCAGCAAGCGGGTGCTCATCGCGCTCGGCGCGCTGTTCGCCGCGGTGTTCATCGTCTACCTCGACCGTGGTGGCTACCGCGACGTCCAGGACAACGAGCTGTCGTTCCTGGACTGTCTGTACTACGCGACGGTGTCGCTGTCGACGACCGGCTACGGCGACATCACCCCGTTCGCGCCGGAGGCGAGGCTGATCAACGTCCTGGTCATCACGCCACTGCGCGTGATGTTCCTGATCGTGTTGGTCGGTACCACCCTCGAGGTGCTCACCGAGCGGTCCCGGCAGGCACTCAAGATCCAGCGTTGGAGGAGCAAGGTGCGCAACCACACTGTCGTCGTCGGATACGGCACCAAGGGCAAGACCGCCGTGGCCGCGATGGTCGAGGACGGGACCAAGCCGTCGGAGATCGTCGTGGTCGACTCCAATCCGACCGTTCTCGAGAACGCCGCCGCGAAGGGGTTGGTGACCGTGCGCGGCGACGCCACCCGCTCCGACGTCCTCCGACTCGCGGGGACCCAGCACGCGTCGGCGATCGTCGTCGCCACCAACCGTGACGACACCGCGGTCCTCGCGACGCTGACCGCACGCGAGCTCGCTCCGAACGCGAAGATCGTCGCGTCCATCCGCGAGGCGGAAAACACCCACCTGATCCGCCAGTCCGGCGCCGACTCGGTCATCGTCTCGTCGGAGACCGCCGGACGCCTCCTGGGTCTGGCGACCTCGACCCCGGCCGTCGTCGAGATCATCGAGGACCTGCTCACGCCGGACGAGGGATTCGCCATCGCCGAGCGCGACGTCGAACGCGACGAACTCGGTGCGTCGCCGCAACACCTCACCGACATCGTGCTGGGCGTGGTCCGCGGGGGCACGCTGCACCGTGTCGACGCCAGTGCGGTCGACGCGATCGAGGACGGCGACCGCCTGCTCTACGTGCGCAAGGGACCGGCCTGATCCGATCGCCGCGTCCCGGCGACCGTCGACGCGATCGCCGCGTCGACGAGGTCGGCGGGCACGGTGGTCGGACTGGCCAGTGCGAGTGCGCCGGTGCTCGCGAGGACCGCGATGCCGTGCACGCTGGTCCACAGCGTCGCCGCCCGGATCTCGCGGTCGCCCTGGTCGGGAACGTCGACGAGGTCGCGGAACCACTCCATCAACGGCTGCGACGTGGCGCGTAGATCGGATCCACCGCCGTCGAGCAGGTCGTGTCGGAACACCAGCGTGAACATCGCGGGGCGGTCGACCGCGAAAGCGATGTAGGCCAGGGCCGCATCGCGTACGGGCGCTCGGCTGCCGTCCGCCGCGGACGTGACCACCGCGGCGAGATCGCCGAGTCCGACCGCGGCCACGGCGGACAGCAGTGACCGGTGGGTCGGGAACCATCGCCGTGGCGCGCCGTGGGAGACGCCGGCGCGACGTGCGATCTCGCGCAGGCCCACATCCGCGGACCCGGTCTCCTCCAGCAGCTCCACTCCCGCACGGACCAGGGCTGCGCGGGTCGGGTGGTCGGGCATGTGGACAGTGTCTACCAACCGGTGGTAGACACTGTCTATGTCACTCGCCGCCGCGGTCCAACTCCTGTGTCGGGTAGCGCTCATCGGTCCGGTGCTGCGCGTCGTCGACCGCCCGGAGATCGTTGGCCGACACCATGTCCCGCACCGCGGGGCGGTGATCCTTGCCGCGAATCACCTGGCTGCGGTCGATTCACTGCACCTCGCGCTCGCCGCGCGTCGGTGCGTGCACTTCCTCGCGAAAGACGAGTACTTCGATGCGCGCGGCCCACGTGGATGGATCGTGCGCGGGTTCATGTCGGCCACCGGGCAGATCCCGGTGAACCGCGAGGGCGGCGATTCCGCCCATCCGGCGGTGCAGGCCGCGATCGAGGTCCTACGGCGTGACGGGGCATGGGGGATCCACCCGGAGGGCACCCGCTCGCCGGACGGTGCGATGTACCGGGGGCGCACCGGCGCGGTGCGGGTCGCGCTGCTGACCGGTGCCCCGCTGGTCCCGGTCGCGATCACCGGGACCGCTCCGTGGCGTGGGCTGCGTCGTCGCGAACGGGTGCGGGTTGAGTTCCTGCCGTCGCTGGATCTGTCGGGCCTGTCCGCGGACGCGGCCGGGATCCGTGCCGCCACCGACGCTCTGATGCACGCCATCGCGGAGCGGACCGGTCAGCGCCGTGTCGATGACTACGCCCGCCGGTGGCGTCGCACCGACGAGTCCGCCGCCTGAGCACTCGCCAACGATCACTAAGCTCGTCGGAGTGGCCACTTTTGAGTTCATCGAACCTCCGCTGCTGTCCCGGTCGACCATCGATCGGGCCGACGAGATCCGCCACGACGGCGCCCTGCTCGCGTCGCACTGGCCGCAGGCTCGCGTTCTCGAGATCGACAACGGCGGCCGATACGGGGTCGGCGAGAACGGCCTGAACTGGATCGCGGCCACCGATGTCGCCGAGTCGATCCCGTCGCACGCGGTGTTCCTCGGAATCCTCGACGGCGTCCATCTCTGGGCGGTCCGGGTCGAGGCGATCTCCGGTCGCAGTGCCGATGCCCGGAGCAGCGCCGGTCGACTCACCGGCGACGAGGCCGGTCTGGTGAGCACGGCACTCGGCGTACTGAACTGGCATGCGGCGGCGGGCTTCTCGCCGGTCGACGGCAATCCGACCGAGCCGGCTCGAGCAGGCTGGGTTCGGCGCAACACCCAGACCGGCGTCGAGGAGTTCCCGCGCACCGACGCGGCGATCATCACCGTGGTCCACGACGGCGCCGACCATGTCCTGCTCGGCCGACAGTCCGGGTGGCCGGACCGGTGGTTCTCCACCTTCGCGGGGTTCGTGGAGCCGGGGGAGTCGTTGGAGCAGTGCGTCATCCGTGAGTTGCACGAGGAGACCGGGCTCGATGTGTTCGAGCCCCGCTACCTCGGCAGCCAGCCGTGGCCGTTCCCGCGGTCGCTGATGCTGGGCTTCGAGGCACGCGCCGACCGCGATCAGCCGTTGGACTTCATCGACGGCGAGATCACCGAGGCGATCTGGTTCCCGCGTGACGAGGTCCTGGCCGCGTTGCGTAGCGGCAACGAGTGGCTGCGTGGCGACGGGACGCCGCAGACCGACGACGGTCCGGACGCCCCGCGCCTACGCCTGCCGGGCTCGATCTCGATCGCTCGACAGCTCGTGACGGCCTGGGCGCACGACAGGGACTAGTCCCCCCGACCGGCGGGGGTCAGACGCCGAGCTTGGCCTTGACGTCGCGCACCGACGGGTTGGTGGCGGTGCTGCCGTCGGCGTAGACGACGGTCGGGACCACATGGTTGCCGTTGTTGACGCTGCCGACGAACTCGGCAGCCGACGGCTCACGCTCGATGTCGATCTCGGTCCATTCGATTCCCTCGCTGCGCAGGCCGGTCTTCAGACGTGCGCAGAAGCCGCACCACGAGGTGGTGTACATGGTGAGGGCGGTATCGGTGCTCATGGTGGGGCCAACGTCCCCGCGCCCCCGAATTGTTCCCCGAACCATGTCTGTCGCACCTCTTCGGGATACTGGAGGGATGCACCTCCTGGAGGGCCTGGACCCCGATCAACAGGCCGCGGTCCTCGCACCCCGCGGACCCGTCTGTGTCCTGGCGGGGGCGGGCACCGGCAAGACCCGCACCATCACCCGTCGCATCGCGCACCTGGTCAACGAGGAGCACGTCCGCGGCAGTCAGGTCCTCGCGGTCACCTTCACCGCTCGCGCCGCAGGTGAGATGCGTGGCCGCCTCCGCTCGCTGGGGCTGGCGGGGTCGGGCAACACCGTGCAGGCGATGACGTTCCACGCCTCGGCCATGCGCCAGCTCCGGTACTTCTGGCCCCAGGCGATCGGCTCGAGCCGGTGGGAACTGCTCGACAACAAGTTCCCGGTCGTCTCCCGGGCGGCCCGCCGGTCCGGCCTCGACACCTCCACCGAGACCCTGCGGGACCTGTCGTCGGAGATCGAATGGGCCAAGGCCTCGCTGATCGGCGTCGACGACTACGTCGAGGAGGTCACCACACGGCGCCGCGAGACCCCGTTCCCGGCCGAGAAGGTCGCCGCGGTCTACGGCGCCTACGAGGCGGCCAAGATCTCCGCGGACGGCGATCAGCTCCTCGACTTCGACGACCTCCTTCTGGTGACGACCGGGATCCTCGCCGGTCACCCGCAGCTCGCCGAGGAGTTCCGCGACCGCTACCGCTGCTTCGTCGTCGACGAGTACCAGGACGTCACGCCGGCCCAGCAGAGCCTGCTCGACGCGTGGCTCGGCAACCGCGACGACCTGACTGTGGTCGGCGACGCGAACCAGACGATCTACACCTTCACCGGGGCGAGCCCCCGCTACCTGCTGGATTTCTCGCGGCGCTTCCCCGAGGCGGCGATGGTGCGACTCGAGCGGGACTACCGGTCCACCCCGGAGGTGGTCGGCCTCGCCAACCGTGCGATCGGTGCCGCCCGCGGCCGGGTGGCAGGCACCCGGCTCAAGCTCATCGGACAGCGGCCGTCCGGTCCCGAGCCGGTGTTCGCCGAGTACGACGACGAGCCCGCGGAGGCCACCGCGGTCACCGCCCGCATCAAGCGACTGATCGCGCAGGGCATCCCGGCGGCGGAGATAGCGATCCTCTACCGCGTCAACGCGCAGGCACAGGCCCATGAGGACGCACTGACCGCGGCGGGCATCCCGTATCAGGTGCGCGGCGGTGAGGCGTTCTTCCAACGCACCGAGATCCGTCAGGCCATGCGCTCGATCGCGCAGGCCGCCGCCCGCACCGACCTCCCCGACGACGCTGACCTGCCGACCCTGCTCAAGGCCATCCTGGGGCCGATCGGTCTGAGCGACGAGGAGCCGGCCGGTACGCAGGCCCGCCAGCGGTGGGAGTCGCTGCGTGCGCTGGTCACGTTGTCCGAGGACCTGCTCGTCGACAGTCCGGGCATCGGCCTGGGGGAGTTGTCGGCGGAGCTGGCGGCCCGCTCGCAGGCACGGCACCCACCGACCGTGCAGGGCGTGACCCTGTCCTCGCTGCACGCGGCCAAGGGTCTCGAGTGGGATGCGGTGTTCCTCGTCGGCGTCGTCGACGGGTCGCTGCCGATCAACCAGGCCATCAACGGGTCCGATGAGGACGTCGAGGAAGAACGACGGTTGTTCTACGTCGGCATCACCCGCGCGCGCGAGCACCTGCACCTGTCCTGGGCGTTGGCGCGGGCCGAGGGCGGCCGACGAGGTCGGCGCCGGTCCCGGTTCCTGATCGACCTCGTCCCCGACGACTCACCGGCGTCGCGGATCGCCGAACCGAAGAAGACCCGCAAGCGCCCGCAGTGTCGCGTGTGCGGAAAGCAGTTGCTGGGCAAGACCGCATCGCTGCTCGGGCGGTGTGAGAGCTGCCCGAGCAACCTCGACGAGGACCTGTTCATCGCTCTCAAGGAGTGGCGCAGCGAGCAGGCCAAGGAGCAGAAAGTGCCTGCGTTCGTGGTCTTCTCGGACAACACGCTCATCGCGATAGCCGAGCAGCGGCCTGACGACGTGGCCGCGCTCGTGGCCATCCCCGGTATCGGCGCGAAGAAGCTCGACCAGTACGGCGAGATGCTGCTCGGACTGGTCGCCTCCACCGGGGGCTGACCCGCCCCGGAGAGAGATCGAAACCGCAGGTCATAAATAGGTTGTGCGATCAGCGAACGATCTCGTAAGCTCCTTGATGTCAGTACGGGAACACCTCGCTTCGGCGAGGACGACTCGTGTCATATCGGAGCAGAGAGGAGTGGACCAGTGAACAACGCAATCGTCATCGAGACGGCAGGCATGCCTTTGGCAGCTGCTGCGCGTACGCGCCGGGTCCATTCCTGGGGATTCAGCTTTGCTGAGCCCGTGGCGCCCACGCTCGAAGCGACAGCCCAGCTGTACTTCGCAGCCGCCACTCCCGCGTCCGCCCCGGCACGAGCCCACCGCAATGCGGTTCCCGTACGACATCGACAGCTGAGCTGAGTTCCAGCGCACGAGCTTTCGAGGCCACGGTGAATCGCAGACGCGAAACCCGTGGCCTCTCTTGTGTATTCGTCTGATCCACACAAGCGAAGTCCGGGTTTGTACAGACCACCCGACCATTTCGCACCCAATGTGGAGGAACCGACATGACCGCGCCGGCCACACCGTTGACCGTATCGATCACCACCGACGACCTGTCCGCTCTCTCCGCCGAGGACTCCTGTACCCCGGCGGACCAGAGCACGCTGCCCTGCCGGGTGGCCGACCCCGACCTCTGGTTCGCCGAGAACCCGACCGAACTCGAGCAGGCCAAGGCGCTGTGCACGCAGTGCCCGCTGCGGCGCGAGTGCCTGGCCGCCGCGCTCGAGCGCGCCGAGCCGTGGGGCGTGTGGGGTGGCGAGATCCTCGATCAGGGGACCGTCATCGCCCGCAAGCGCCCGAGGGGGCGGCCGCGTAAGCACCCGGTCGCAGCATGACCCCGCGCAGAGGGTTCTCTGCCCGGAGCAGTACCCGACAGGCGAGAAACCGCCGTCTGAGCCAGTCGCTCAGGCGGCGGTTTCGTCGTTGACGGCCGCTGGTAGACCCGTGGCCTAGTCGGCCAGTCCGGGAACCCAGCGCTCCATGATCGAGCTGTACGGGGCCTCGGCGTCGAGTTGCGCGGCGATTCCGACGCATCCGCCGAGTACCCGGAACACCATGACGTACTCCGGCGGGACGTTCAGGTGGCGCGAGGTCCGGTAGACGTCGCCCTTGAGGTCGGTCGCCTTACCGACGGCGCGCTGCAGCCACTTCCGGGTGAAGTGGAACGACTCCGAGGTCAGCGGGTCGACGTAGGTGCGCAGGTAGGACTCGATGTCCTCGGCACTGACCCGTTCGCGGTTGCGCTCGAGGATGAACTTCGCCTCGATCATCTTCTCGATGAGCGCCGGGTAGTCGTGGTTGCGCGCCAGACGCAGGATCGGGCCGGTGGCGGGCGGCAGTCCGCCCGGATAGTGCCCGACCGCGCCGAAGTCGAAGACCGCGAGCCGGCCGTCGTCGAGGATCTGGAAGTTGCCGGGGTGGGGGTCGCCGTGCAACAGGCCGACCCGCGCAGGCGAGGACACCTCGAACGTGGCCAGCTTGGTGGCCGCATCGTCTCGCTGGGCCTGGGTGCCCGAGGCGATGATCTGTGACAGCGGTGTGCCGGTGATCCACTCGCTGACGACGACCTTCGGGGCGCTGGCCACGATCTTCGGCACCAGGAAATCGGGATCGCCGTCGAACTCGGCGGCGAAGGCACGTTGATTGTCGGCCTCGCCGAGGTAGTTCAGCTCGTCCTCGGTGCGCGCGATCAACTCGTCCATCAGCGCCCGCACGTCGGTGCCCGGCGACATGCGCTGCATCAGACTCGACATCCGCGACAGCGTCTTCAGATCGGCACGCAACGCGTGGTCGGCGCCCGGGTACTGCACCTTGATCGCGACCTCGCGGCCATCCGACCAGACACCCCGGTGCACCTGCCCGATGCTCGCCGAGGCGGCGGGGGTGTCGGAGAACTCCCGGAACCGCTCGCGCCACTTGGTGCCGAGCTGGGCGTCGAGGACCTGATGGACCCGCTTGGCCGACATCGGTGGCGCCTCGGCCTGCAACTTGGTGAGGGCCTCGCGGAACGGTTCGCCGAACTCGTCGGGAATCGCGGCCTCCATCACCGACAGGGCCTGGCCCACCTTCATGGCGCCGCCCTTGAGCTCTCCGAGAACGGCGAACAGTTGTTCGGCGGCCTTCTCCATGAACTCTTGGTTGATCTCGTCCTTGTCCCCACCCGCGAGACGCTTGCCGAACCCGGCTGCCGCCCGACCCGCCATGCCCAAGGGCAGCGCCGCGAGCTTCGCGTTGCGTCGCCCGCGTCCCTCCGTGATATCCGCCATAGGCCAATCCCTTCCGGTCGACTCCACGATAGTTCACCGACGAAAGAGACAACTGCAGAGCGGGTGCGGCGTCCACCGCCGAACACGCAGCCGAGCAGGCTGGGGGAGGTATTCGAGTGTGTGGTCGACGGTCTGTGGAGACGTCCGCGCGGTCCCCTCGGTGAGCGCGCGCAGACCCGCCTGGATCTGCTCCACCTGTTCCATGGCCAGCGCCGCCGTGGCGGTCATGGTCGCGGCACTCGCATGCCCTGTCTGCCCGATTATCTGGCCGGCCACCAGGGGCCACCCCGGGTCACGGTCGGCGCGGTGGTGGTCGACGCAGCGCAGGCAACTGCTCAGCCCGGGCAGGACCAGTGGGCCGACGAGGCCGGTGCCGTCACGGAGGCGCACCGGTAGGTGGGGAATCCGTCGCATCATCAGCCCGGCCAGGATCGCGGGATCGTGGGCGAGGAAGTCGGTGAGCACCACCAGATCCGAGGTCCATCCGCGCAGCGGCTCGCCGCCGTCGGCCCGCGCGGCGCGGGGGCGCTGGGTGGATTCGGCGACCGCCATCCCGGCGTCGCGCAGCAGCGTCGTCATACGCGCCGCCAGGGGGCCTTTCCCGTGCACACGCACCCGTAGGCCGCTGTCGGCGTCGCGGACGCACAGTGCGTCGGCCTGCCGCAGACACTGCATGAGCGACGCCACGTCGTTGTCGGACAACCCGATTCGCGCGGCTTCGACGGCGATCTCGGCGCCGCGACGGGGCGATCCGAGAAATCGCAGGAAGCCGACGAAGTCCTCGGAGCGGATCGCCGGTGGCAGGTCGACGACCACGCCGCGGTCGGGATCGCACCCGATCTGGATGCGGCCGTTGCCGCGATGGGCGATCGCGAGCCCGGATCGCAGCATGGGGGCGAGATCGGTTCTGGCCATGCCGGACAGGATCGCACCACATCACCCGGCGTCAGGGGTCGCAGACGACGTTGTGCACAGCCAGGAGGCCGCGCTGACCTGCGCCGTTCCCGACGCAAACGGAAATCTCGGCTCAGGCCTTGCTGTCGCCCTCATCGGGATCGGCCGGCCCGTCGCCGTCGGAGTCGTCGTTGGGCGGATTCTTCTCGAGTGACGCCTTCTTCTCGGCGGCCTCGGCGGCCATCGTCTTCTCCAGCTCGGCGATGGGGTCGTCGAACGAGCTGACGTCGCCGCCGATCACCCGGTCGATGAAGGCGGAGGGATTGTCGACGTCGTCGGAATCGGGCATCAGGTCCGGGTGGGCCCACACGCCGTCCCGTGTGCTGACGTCGCTGCTCGCGAGGAGTTTCTCCCACAGGTCGGCGGCCTCGCGGAGTTTGCGCGGACGCAGTTCCAGGCCCACCAGGGTGGCGAAGGTCTGCTCGGCCGGGCCGCCGGTGGCGCGCCTGCGCCGCATCGTCTCGGCGAGGGCGCCCGCACTCGGGATGCGATCCGAGAGTGCCTTGGCGACAACGTGTTCGACCCAACCCTCGATGAGTGCGAGCATGGTCTCCAGGCGTGCGAGCGCCGCCTTCTGCTCGGCGGTGGTGGTCGGCTCGAACGACGTCCCCGACGCCATGAGCTCCTCGATCTTCGACGGGTTGGACAGCAGCTCGGTGGGGTCGATGCCCGCGGCCGCCTCCTGGATCCCGGAGAAGTCCATCGTGATGCCGCGCGCGTACTCCTCGACCGTCGCGAGCAGCCGCTGACGCAACCACGGCACGTGGGTGAACAGTCGGACATGGGCCGCCTCGCGCGCGGCGAGGAAGACGATGATCTCCTGGGCCGGCTGCTCGAGTCCGTCGGCGAAGGCCGCGATCGCCTCGGGCAGCAGGACCGCGGTGCCCTCGGGTGCCAACGGCAACCCGATGTCGGTGGAGCTGAGGACCTCTTTACCGAGCTGGCCGAGTCCCTGGCCGAGCTGGGTGCCGAACGCCATCCCGCCCATCTGCGAGAGCATGCCCATCATCGGGCCGGCGAACTGCTGGGCCTCCTCGGGCAACCCCGACGCCCAGGTGCCCGCGATCTGCGCCGCCACCGGATCACACAGCCGCTTCCACACCGGCAGCGTCTCCTCGAGCCACTGCACCGGTGTCCAGGCGGTCGAGCGTGACACCCCGGCGGGCAGCGTCGTCACCCCGTCGAGCCACAGTTCGGCGAGATGCACCGCGTCGGTGACCGCGGCGATCTGCTTGGGGTCGAGGACCGCGAAGTTCCCGATCTGCTGGCGTGCGAGGTTGGTGGCCACGTCGTAGTTGACCGGGCCGCCACCCCCACCCGAGCCGGCGCCGGACCCCATCCCGCTGATCATCGAGCCCAGCTGCGACAGCATCTGGCCGAGCGCGTTGGGGTCGAAGCCGCCGGCGCCACCGCCGAACGGGTTCTGACCACCGAGTCCGAACGGGTCCGACCCGCCGGCACCGGAGCCCGACGAGCCGTCACCGGAACCGCGATCGGGCTTCCGTGAGGAGTCGTCGTCACCGCTGGCCGAGCTGAAACCGAAGGGCAGGTCATTCATGGCGTCCACGGTACCGGCGCGGCTGCCCCCGATGCGGCCGCCAGCGCGGGCGAGGAGGCGGTTTCGCTGTCAGCGGATCCACGTGGTGCCCGGCGATCGCGTCGGCGACCCCGTCGATGCGTGCAGACGGACTTATACCCGACCTGACCGCAAACGTTCTCCGTTTTCGTCGTTCTGCGTAGGTTTCCCTCGAATGTGCGGCGCGAGAGATCGCTCGCACCGAGTTGTCTGGAGCTGAACGTGACGGTGTCGGGAGTGCGTACGTCGAGGTGGGGATCACGGATCCGCGGTGCGGGAGCGCTGGTGGCGACGACGGCGCTGATCGTGGTCGCGTCGGGGACAGTGTCGGCCCCGGCGTCGGCCGCCCCGACCCCGCTCAACGGTCTGTTCGGCATCGACGGGGGAGTCTGCTCGGGCAACTCGGTGACCGGCTCGTTCTTCCGGATGATCCTGCCCGCAGGTGGCACGTCGGGGCCGTTCCTGTCCAACAGCGACTCCGGCTGCGGCGACAAGACGGTCACCCCACTCTCGGCGGGCAGCGATGGTGGCCTGACCAGCGGCAGTCTGCAGCCGCAGCCCGCGCAGGCCTTCGACGGCAGCGGCAACGCGCTGTCCGGCAGCGTCACGCGGCCGGTGAAGTTCTACGGCGTCGGCTTCGCGACGGCCACCAACGGCACCGACCCGCAGACCGGCCAGGGCACCTCGGTGCCGCAGTTGCGCGCCGACGGGACCGCGCTGACCGGTGATCTCAGTGCCTTCGGGGTCACCTGGAACAAGCAGGTGTTCAACCAGGGCGCGCCCAAGCCCGGGGGAGCGCTGCCCGGCAAGACGTCGGCGGTGCGCGGGACCATCGACCGGTCCACGGGCGCCTATGTCATCGAATGGACCAGTCAGATCGTCGGCGGCCCGTTCAACAACTTCACCGGTCTGTGGCATCTCGCGGGCACCTACCGGGGGTCGGGTCTGTCGTCGGCGCCGGCCGCCGGGACACCCGCGGCCGCGGCACCTGCGGCCCCGGCCGCATCACCCGGTGCGCCTGCCCCCTCGGCCGCACCCACGCCCGGACGCGCACCGGCTGCGGCGGCCCAACCCGCGCCCGCCGAGGCGCAGCCCGTCTCCGCGTCCGGTGATCCGGCCCTGACCGCGCAGGCCATCCGCGTCGAGGATCCCGACGGCCAACCGCGCTGGTTGCTGCCGCTGCTCGTCGCGGTCACCGCCATCGCGACCGCCGTGCTGACCAACGCCGATCGCCTCGTCCGCCGGCGCCGCAGCGAGTGAGCGTCGTGCCTGCGTCCGGGCAGAGGCCGCCCGACGACGCGCTGCCGACGTACCCGGGTCCGCCCGAGGGGGTCGAGTCCGGTTCCACGAGCAGCGCGTCCGGCCACGCCCAGCCGGTCGGTCGACGATGGCCGTGGATCGCGACGACGCTGCTCGGGCTCGTCCTGGCGGTGGCGCCGCTGGCGGGCGGGATGTTCTATCCCGCCGCGCAGGGCAGGGCGATGATCGCCGACTTCGCGCCGTACATGACCTCGCAGCGCCTCGACGGGTTCACCGCCGACCTTCACCGCCTCGACGCCGTGCGGTCGGCGACCACCCGCATCGACACCGCCCTGGGAACCGACCCGGCGCAGTACCGGCAGATCGCACAGTTCCAGCAGCGATACCCCTCGATCGACACCGACATGACCGGGATGCTGACCGAGATCGACGGTGCACGAGACGATTACCGTCGTCTGTCGCAGCTGCAGCCGCTCGACTCCATCCCGTTCATCCCACTCGGTGTCGGTCTCGTGCTGCTCGGCGCCGGTATCTGGGGATGGCGTCGCACCCGCGCGGGCAGGCGACCGATCGGTGCCGCCGTGGTCGGAGCGGTGGCCGCGGTCTCGCTCCTCGCAACACCGCTGCTCACCCCGATGGTCGCCGACGCCGGCGCCGCCGGCCCACTGGTCACCCGCTTCGACTCCGTGCTGACACAGCAGAAGGTGCGCGACGTCCAGGGGTATTTCGTGGTGCTGGTGGGTGCGGTCGGTGAGATCGACAGCCGATACCTCGCCGACGTACGCCGGGACTCGTCGACGTCGCCGCAGCGGGCGCAGATCACCGCCGACATCGCGGTGGTCTCCGACCTCAGCACCCGGTGGCAGCGGATGTCGTCGGACTTCGCCGGCCTCATCGGGACCATGAACGACAACATCTCGAACTTCACCGGCGTCGCCCGGCTGAACTCGCGCACCGAGTCGCTGGGGTTCGGCACCTTCGCCGCCCTGCCGTGGGTGCTCATCGGTGCGGGCGGGGTCGCTGTGGCGCTCGTCGCGGCCGGATCCGTCGGCACACATCGCGGGCGGCGGGCGAGATGACCGTTCCAGATCGATCGACACACACACGCACGAAGGACGATTCGATGAAATCTGACCGAACGACGACTGCGCACCCGTTCCGCCGGGCCCTTCGGTCGACCGTCGGCGCCGTGCTGGCCCTGGGACTGCTCGCCGGCGTACTGGCCGCGTGTGGGTCCGACGACACGGCCCACTCGGAGTCGGGCGCGCTGACCGGCCTGCTGCGTCTTGAGCCCGGAAAGGCGAACGGCGACACCATCACCGGGTCGTGGTTCAAGATGGTCCAGCCCGGTGGGACCGTCGACAAGGGCCCGTACATGCCCAACGGCGACTCGCCGGTCCAGGGCGGCTCGGTGACACTGCTGTCCCCGGGCACCGAGGGCGGTCTGCGCACCGGGGCCTTACAGTCCGAACCGACACCCGGATTCGCCGACGGCGATTCGCTGGCCGGGTCGATCATGAAGCCCACCAAGTTCTTCGGCGTCGGATTCGGGGTCTCGACGAACGCCGTCGACCCGCAGACACGCAATCCGGTGGTCGCGCCGACCGTGCAGAACGACGGCGGGAAGCTCACCGCGAACCTCACCGCGTGGGCGGCGTCCTGGAACAACCAGGAGTTCAACCAGGGCGCTCCCAAGGTCGCGGCGAAGGCCGGGCCCAAGGTCCCCGGGGCCGAACAGGCCGAGAAGGCGTGGGACTACGTCTCGCAGAAGTGGCTCGGCCAGTCCGCCGCGGCGCCGGGACAGGGCCCGTCGGCGACCGGGACCTACGACAGCTCCACGAAGACCTACGAACTGCAGTGGACCAGCCTCATCGTCGGCGGGCCGTTCAACGGTTTCACCGGGGTCTGGCACCTCGAGGGCGCCTTCGAACCGTCCGCCGCCGCGCCGTCGACCGCACCGCCCACGTCCTGACCACCGACCGCGATCCCCGGTCGTCCGCATCCCCACGAGAGGCACTGCCGTGTCACCGACTCCCGACGAATCACTCGAACCCGACGCCCTCGCCACCGATGAGTTCCCGGCGGTGACACCGCCCCGTGAACGACGGTCGGTGGGGGTCGGGATCCTGCGGGCGGTCTCCGGGCTGACCGTCCTCGCCGTGGTGGTGACCGCGACCTGGTACGCCGACGCGGGCCGGACCCGGGTCGCGGTGACCGTGCCTGCCGCCGACCGTCCCGCCGCGGCGGTCGCACCCCTCACGCCCGGAGCGGTCGGTCCCTCGGTGGCGGCCCCGACATCGACTGCACCTGCAGCCCCGGCCGCCCCCGCCGCGAACGCGCCTGCCGATGCCGTCGCCATCAGCCCGGGTGCGGGCGTCACGCTGCCCGGTACCCCGGCGGCACCCGGCGCCCCGTCGACACCCAGCACGCCGGGCGCACCCGGTACGTCGCCCGGTGGCTCGGTCGCGATCGACGGCAACGGATCCGTTGGCGACGCAACCGGATTCGCCACCGCGCCGATCGCCGAGCAGCCGCCGTGCCCCGGTATCCCGAAGCCGGACAAGTCCGGGGGCCTGTCGTCGATCGTCGAGCTGGCACCGATGTTCGGGTCGTTCTCCTCGGAGGTCTTCGCCCTCGGCCCCGCCATGCAACCCGCGCTGCAACTGTTCGGTCCGGTGCTCGCCGAAATCGAACCGGTGATCCACCAGAACCTGCCGTGGATCACCCCGATCCTGAACCGCATCTCCGACGCCACCGCGATCATCCTCAAGGCGATCCTGCCGTTCTACGGTCCGTACCGGGATCAGTTCATCGCCGCCGAGGGACAGTTCGCGGCGTCGTTGACGCCGGTGCTGACGAAGATCTACCAGAGTCCGGCCGCCGCGTGCCTCGTGGCGCTGGAAGGACAGATCATCCGCAACGCCGAGGGCAAGCCCATCCACACGCCGTCGCTGTCGCGCCCCGGCCAGGTCACCGTCCTCCGACCGCGCGCGTAGAGGGGCCCGGTGACGCCGACCTCTACTGTGGTGCGCGTGAGAGTTGTTCCCGCGAATCGGCGGATGGTGACCCTGGGGGTCACCCTGGCGTTGCTCATCGTGTTGGTGATGGTCGGCGCGTTCGTGCGTGTGCCCTACGTGAGCCTCGGGCCGGGTCCGACGGTGAACACCCTCGGCACGATCGAGGACAAGCAGGTCGTGATGATCAGCGGTGCGCCGGTGCGCCCGACCGACGGTCATCTGAACCTGACGACGGTGTCGGTGACCGACGGGCTGACCCTGTTCCAGGCGATGGGCATGTGGCTGTCCGGTCGCGATGCGCTGCAGCCGCGCGAGCAGGTCTACCCGCCGGACAAGAGCACCGAAGAGGTCCGCAAGGACGACGTCGCGCAGTTCTCCGGATCCGAGGACTCGGCCACCGTCGCGGCCCTGAAGTACCTCAAGCGCCCGGTCGCCCTCGAGGTCACGGTGGACCCGAAGGGGCCGGCGGCCGGGGTGCTCCGCGACGGCGACCGCGTCGTCACCGTCAACGGTGCCGCGGTGTCCACGGCCGAGCAGTTGCGCTCCGCGGTCTCCGGCCTGCGGCCGGGGACCCGTGTGGTCCTCGGTGTGCCGAACGGGGCGGCGAGTGTGCCCGCGGGGCAGCCCGCGCCGGTCGAGGCACGCACGGTCACCCTCGGGGCCCGACCCGACGCGAAGGACAAGGGCTATCTCGGCGTCACACCCGCCGAGGTCAACGCCGACCCGTCGCTGAAGATCGGCTTCAACGTCGGCGACATCGGCGGACCCTCGGCCGGCCTCATGCTCACGCTGGGGATCATCGACAAACTCGGCGACGAGAACCTGACCGGTGGGCGGTTCATCGCAGGCACCGGCACGATCACCGACGACGGCGAGGTCGGCGAGATCGGTGGGATCACCCACAAGACCCGCGCCGCACGTGAGGCCGGCGCCACCGAGTTCCTGGTCCCGGAGGGCAACTGCGCGGAGGCGCGCTCGGATGTCCCCGACGGCCTGACGCTGCTCAAGGTCGGCACCCTGAACGACGCGATGTCGGCGCTGTCGGCGGTCCGATCCGGTGGGGATGCGCCGAGATGTTGAGCCCTACCGCGACGGTCGACGTCTCAGAAGTCGTCGGGGTCGTTGACCAGGGTCGTCGCCAGCGCGGCCAGCAGGTTGGGTGCCAACTCGGGATGGGCGAGCAGTTCGATGGGTCCGTCGTCGTCGGAGCCGGGCGGCGGCTGCAGCTGCAGCAGACTCAGCGACTGACCGTCCCGCAGGACCGCGGCCACGAGGCGACCGGTGGTCGACTCCGGATGCTCCTCGGCGGCCTGTCGGGCGGCCGAGTCCGCGGCGTCGGGATCGGCCAGCAACGGGACGAGCGCCTCGTCGAGGTCGGTCTCCGCCTCGGGCGGCAGCACGATGATCTCCTGGACCAGGGCGCACCCGGCGACCGAGGACGGCCAGCTGGTGGTGCCCAGGACGTACTCGAGTTCGGTGAGTCCGCTGTCGACGGACACCGGCAGCGGGTCCTGCTCGATGAGGGTGAGCTCGGTGCCCTCGAGGGCGTCGGCGAGATCGGGTTGGGTCTGGGCCACCACAGACGTCGGTACGAGCGCGAAAAGGGTGGCAGGCTGACCCCAACCGTTCGCGTCGACGAACTCGACGACCTCGCGTACGGCGATGCCGAGGGCGTCGGATGACAAGGGCGGGAATTGCGGGTCGGTCACGGATCCCATCCTTGCATCCGGGTGCGGTCGGGCGTCGTAGGGATTCTCGTCAGTAAAGTGTTGTTAAAAGACCGCGTGGTCTCGCGTCGGTCGACAAATGGGAGCGTGAGAAGTGGGAGTACGGGGTCCGGCAGGAATGCCGACACTGTCGCGACGAAGCAAGGTCCTGATCGGTGTCGCGGTCGCGGTCCTGATCATCTTGTTGGTGGGTCCACGGTTCGTGGGGCTCTACACCGACCTGCTCTGGTTCGACGACATCGGCTACAGCAATGTGTTCTCGACGATCATCTGGACGCGGGTGATCCTGTTCTTCGTCGTGGCGTTGATCGCGGGTGGCATCATCTTCGCCGGCCTGGCGCTGGCGTACCGCTCGCGGCCGGTCTTCGTCCCGACCACCGGGCCGGGCGACCCCATCGCGCGCTACCGCACCGTCGTGATGAGCCGGATCCGGTGGTTCGCCATCGTCCCCGCGCTGATCGTCGGTCTGCTCTCGGGACTCGTCGCCCAGGGCTCGTGGGCCACGGTCCAGACGTTCCTGCACGGCGAGAGCTTCGGTGAGCGTGACCCGCAGTTCGGTTACGACATCAGCTTCTTCGCCTTCGATCTGCCCTTCTTCCGGTTCGTCCTGAACTTCCTGTTCGTCATCCTGGTGATCACGTTCATCGTCAGCCTGTTGACGCACTACATCTTCGGCGGGATCCAGCTGGCCGGCCGCAACGGCACCCTGACCAAGGCCGCCCGGATCCAGCTGGCCGTCATCGCCGGACTGTTCCTGCTGCTCAAGGCCGTTGCATACTGGTTCGACCGATACACCCTGCTCTCGAGCACCCGTAAGCAGGAGATCTTCACCGGCGCCGGCTACACCGACATCAACGCGGTGTTGCCGTCGAAGCTGATCCTCCTGGCCATCGCGGTGATCTGTGCCGCGGCGTTCTTCGCCGGCATCGTGCTGCGCGATCTGCGCGTCCCGGCCCTGGCCACCGCGCTGATGCTGCTGTCGGCGCTGGTCATCGGTGTGGGTTGGCCGCTGGCGATGGAGCAGTTCTCGGTCAAGCCGAACGCGGCGCAGAAGGAGTCCGAGTACATCCAGCGCAACATCAACGCGACGGAGGCGGCGTACCGGATCGGCAAGGACCAGGTGACCTATCAGGACAACTGGACCGGGGGGACCCTGAACCAGCAGTCGGTGGACAACGATGCCGCGACGCTGTCGAACATCCGCCTGCTCGACCCGAACATCGTGTCGCCCGCGTTCACGCAGCTGACCCAGTTGCAGAACTTCTACGGGTACCCCTCGCAGTTGGCCGTCGATCGCTACCGCGTCGACAACCAGTTGCGCGACTACGTGGTCGCGGTCCGCGAGCTCGACCCGACCAAGTTCGCCGCCAACCAGCAGAACTGGCTCAACAAGCACACGGTGTACACCCACGGCAACGGTTTCGTCGCCGCACCGGCGAACCGGGTCGCCGAGGCGGCGTCGAAGGAGACCGACGTCAGCAACGGAGGTCAGCCCGACTTCGATGTGAGCGATCTGGACAACTACCAGACCGATGCCTACAAGGCCAACGCCCCGATCAAGGTGACGCAGCCGCGCATCTACTTCGGTGAACTGATCTCGAAGGTCAACCCCGACTACGCAATCGTCGGATCCGACAACGGCCAGGAGGTCGAGTACGACACCGCGGCCAAGCGCTACACGTACTCCGGTGACGCCGGCGTGCCGCTGGGCAACATCTTCAACCGCATCGCGTATTCGATCAAGTACACCGAGCGCAACATCCTGCTCTCGGGTGCGATCAACAAGAACTCGAAGATCATCTACCAGCGCGACCCTCGTGACCGTGTCAAGAAGGCCGCGCCGTGGCTCACCGTCGACTCCAAGACCTACCCGGCCGTGATGGCGGACGGGTCGATCAAGTGGATCGTCGACGGATACACCACTCTCGACGACTACCCGTACGCGCAGAAGACGTCGCTGCAGGACGCGACCACCGATGCGCAGGAGCTCAATCAGGGTCAGACCGGGCGCACCCAGGTCAACAAGCAGATCGCGTACGTGCGCAACTCGGTGAAGGCCACGGTCGACGCCTACACGGGCAAGGTCGATCTGTACCAGTTCGACGACAAGGACCCAGTTCTCAAGACCTGGATGAAGGTGTTCCCCGGCACGGTCAAGCCGAAGTCGGAGCTGTCGGCGAACACCAGCCTGATGGATCACATCCGCTACCCGGAGGACCTGTTCAAGATCCAGCGCGCTCTGCTGGAGAAGTACCACGTCAAGGATCCGCAGGTGTTCTTCCAGGGCAACGACTTCTGGTCGGTGCCGAGCGATCCCACCGATCCCGACGCGGTCACCGCAGGGCTCGATCAGCCGCCGTACTACTTCGTGGCGGGTGATCCGACGACCGGTCAGCCGTCGTTCCAGCTGACGACCGTGATGAACGCGTTGCGGCGTGAGTTCCTGGCGGCGTATCTGACGGTGTCCTCGGCGCCGGACTCCTACGGCAAGCTCACCGTGCGCGAGTTGCCGTCGACGCCACAGCGTGAGGGCCCCAAACAGGCGTTCAACGCGATGTCGACCGACGGACCGGTGGCCGCAGACCGCAAGAGTCTGGAGAACACCGCGACGGTGACCTTCGGCAACCTGTTGACCCTGCCGGTGGGAGAGAACGGGATCCTCAACGTGGTGCCGATGTACGCGCAGGCCAAGGGGACAGAGGCGACCTTCCCGCGTCTGTTCCGAGTCATCGTGCGCTACAAGGGTCCGAACGTGAACGTTCCTGCCGTCGGGTACGCGCCGACGATCGGCGAGGCGTTGACACAGGTGGGCATCAGCTCGGCTGCGGCGACCGTCCCGGACAACACCCCGGACGGTCAGGCCAACCCGTCGCAGACCACCGATGGGCAGCAGCCCACACAACAGGGGACCGTGCCGACCACACCGGCACCGTCGACGTCGGCCGCACCGAGCACATCGGCAGCGCCCGGTGCAGGGGGAAGCTCCGCTGACCGCGATGCTGCGGTGGCCGAACTCAATTCGGCCATCGAGGCGCTGACGGCCGCCCAGAGTTCGGGCAACTTCAGTGCCTACGGTGCGGCACTGGACCGATTGAAGGCGGCAACCGACAAGTACGAGGCGTTGCCGAAGTAGGACCGCAGCGAACGCGAGATCGCCCGGCCGGGAACACATCCCGGTCGGGCGTTCTCGTCCCCGGGGCCCGACAGATGTGGGTGTTCACCCGTGTCGGTGCTGGTCAGGGATCGATTTGCCTACATCGAGGCCCTCTGTGTAACGTTGTGTTCACCCGACGCGGGGTGGAGCAGCTCGGTAGCTCGCTGGGCTCATAACCCAGAGGTCGCAGGTTCAAATCCTGTCCCCGCTACAAGTGAAGAAGATCCCGATTCGCACCACGGTGCGGATCGGGATTTTTTGTGCGCGAACCTATCGCACCTCTTCGACGGTGACATCGACGCGGCCGCCGGTGATGTCGTGCGTGGCCTGCTGCACCTGCTCGGCGACACCGCGCGTCGAGGCCGTCGCGGCAACCCTGATGTGGACCGACGTGCTGGGTCCGTCCGTTGCGATACCCGAGCCACCCGGGTCGATCGGGTCGGACGGGGAATCGGGGTCGTCGCCGATGGCGGTCACGCCGGGCACGGCAAGCACCGCGTCGGCGATCCTGGTGATCGGATCGGTCATGAGAGAGCCTCTCGCTCGCATCGGGATGAGGTCGCGCCGGATGCCGTCCGCATCGCCCGACATGTCTGTTGTCGGTGCGAGACCCACGCAACGCACGTCAAGGTCCTGTGATGAAAAGCACTTCGGAATCCACCCCTCCGTGACAACGCACGTTGCGAAGAAACTATTGTAAGAGTGCCTCTTCCACGTGATGGCTTCTTCAGCGGAGCCGTCGAATGGGTGGGGTCAACAGATGCGTACAGAGAGTCAGGCTCTCACCGATCTCGGCGACCTGTCCCTGGTTGATCTGGCCTCCGGCGGGGACCTCGAGGCCTTCGATGTACTCGTCGCCCGGTTCGGGCCCCGTCTGCACGGCTACGCGCGACGGATGTTGTCCGACGAGTGCACCGTGCAGGAAGTCGTACAGGATTCGTTCGTCGCGGCCTGGCGCGGGCTGCACACCTTCCGCAGGGACAGTTCGGTGCAGACGTGGTTGTTCGCCATCTGCTCCCGCAAGATCACCGACGCCTACCGGAAGCGCGCACCGCTGCCGATCGGCGACGACATCGACGATCACACGGCGGTGTCGACGTTGGGGCTGCCGTATCCGTCGGTTGCCGGCGAGGCGTTCGTCGACGCGCTGGAGGCCAGTCTGGCCACGTTGCCGCCGCGCCAGCGGGCGGCATGGTTGCTGCGAGAGGTGGAGGGGATGGCGTACCAGGAGATCGGCGAGGTGCTCACCCTCGGCGCGGGCGCGGCCCGCGGTCACTACACACGTGCTCGCGGTGCGTTGCGCGAATCCATGAGGAGGTGGCAGTGACCGAGCGGAGTCGGCAGTGACCGAACGACCAGCGGTGCCCCCGAAGAGCGAGGTCATCGCGGCCCTGCAGTCGCGATCGGAGACGGGCTGGGACGCCGTGAGCGAGACGATCCGGGAGCAGGTGCGTGCCGCGTCGCGGCCGGGCCGACTGCTGCGCATCACCGGATCGTCGTCGCGCGTGCCCGGCGACCTCAGCGTTCGTGAGCAGGCGATGCGCGCACTGCTGACCCGCGCGCTGCGTGCGGATGCCGACTACGAGACATCACACGTGGGCCTCGACATCGACCGGCGCGAGCTCACCGGGGTACAGATCGACCTTCGCGGGACCATCGACGCCGAGCTCCGCGAGGTGGTGCACCGTGTCCGCCGGGTAGTCCTCGCCGTCGTGCGTGACGTGTTGGGGGAGGCGCAGGTCGACCTGCTGACCCACACCGTCGACGTCGACCTGAGCCGTACCGTGACGACGCAGCCCGAGCGAGGAGCGAGATGACCGACGCACCTGTCCACGACGATCCCGCATCCGATCCGCGCACGAGCGAGTCACTGCTCGCCGCCACCCCGGACGGCGCCACCGAGCATGCGGTCGAGGTGGCAGGCGCGGTCGCCGAATCCGACGCCGGCCCGGCCACGTTGGCGACCATGCTGGTCGCCCTCGGGGGCAGCATCACCGACGAGGACGACCTCGTCGTCCTGCTCCAGCGGGTGGTCGATGTCGCACACGAGGCGATCGACGGGGCCGAGTGCGCGAGCATCACCATCGCGCTCGGCGGTCGGACCTACACCGCCGTGCACACCGACACCCGGACCCTGCGCGTCGATCAGGGGCAGTACGACGCCGACGACGGCCCCTGCCTCCACGCCGCCCGCACCGGCGAGACCGTGCTCGTCGACGTCGACGCGAGCGTGCAGCTGTGGCCTGATTTCGCGCAGGCGGCCGCCGAGGAGAACATCCACTCCTTCCTCGCCGCCGCGCTGGCGGCACCGGATCAGCCGCTGGGCGCCCTCAATCTGTACGGCCGGGAATCGTCGGCGTTCGACTCCCTCGACGCCGACATCATCGAGCTGCTGACGACGACGGTGTCGCGGGCCATCAGCGACTTCGCGCGGTTCAAATCCGCGCTCGAGGTGGCCGACGCCCTTCGGGCGGCCCTGAACAATCGTGCGCCGATCGAGCAGGCCAAGGGGATCATCATGGGTCGCCACGGGGTGGACGCCGAGCAGGCGTTCGGTGTCCTGCGCGCGCAATCGCAGAACACCAACCGACGTGTGCGCGACATCGCCGCCGAGATCATCGCCGAGGCGAGCGCGACCGCGGACTGAGTTCCCCCACGCTCGTGTGTGATGCACCTCACGTCACCTCGAGCGTGCACATCCGGTGCGTCCGCCCGACTACCTCCACGAACACACGACCGCACACAAGGAGAAACACATGAGCTTCGTCGACAAGGCCAAGAACGCTGCAGAAGACGCGATCGGCAAGGCCAAGGAGGTCGTCGGTGACGTGACCGACAACAAGGACCTCGAGGCCGAGGGCAAGGGCGACCAGGGCAAGGCCGGCGTCAAGAAGGTCGGCGAGAACATCAAGGACACCTTCAAGTAACACCTGCGTGAGCCGGTTGGGCGCACTTCGCGCCCAACCGGATCCGTTTTCCTCCGCGACGGTGAGTACGCCCGTCCCGTAGTCGTCGTTCGCGACGCCCATCACATCCGCACGACCACAGCCGACGCATCCGCGCCCGGCCGATCTGTCGTGCGCCGAACACATTGGAGTGGACATCATGAGTGGACAACGCAGTCTCGCCAGCCGTCTCTATGCAGGTCTGGGTCGCGTGACCTGGGGCGTGCTCAAGCGCAAGCTCGACGAGCGGCGACAGGGACGCGAGCGCTCCCGATGAGCGAGGCATCCCTGACCCGCGCCGGCATCGCCGAGGGCGTGGGCACGGCTGTGCTCGTCATCGGAGGCGTGGGAACAGCCGTGCTGGCCGGCGACACCGTGGGCACCGTGGGGATCGCGCTCGCGTTCGGGCTGACGCTCCTCGCGCTCGTCTTCGCCATCGGACCGATCTCGGGCTGCCACGTCAACCCGGCAGTCACCCTCGGAGTGTTGGTGTCGGGTCGCATCGAGGTTCGGCGGGCTCTCGCCTACGTGGCGGCCCAGGTCCTGGGCGCGATCATCGGTGCCGCACTCGTCCTGGTCATCGCCTCGGGACGTCCCGGCTACTCCGTCGACGCCGACGGGTTGGGCACCAACGGTTTCGGGTCGGCGTCGAAGGGTGGCTACGGACTGGTCCCGGTCGCGATCATCGAGATGGTGGCCACCGCCATCCTGGTCTTCGTCGTGCTCGCGGTGACCGCACGTTCGGCGCCGTCGTCCACCGCGGTCGGTGTCCCCATCGGACTCACCCTGACCGTGCTGCACCTGATCGCGATCGGTATCGACTCCACGTCGGTCAACCCGGCGCGCTCGATCGGCCCGGCGCTGTTCGCCGGCGATCTCGCGCTGTCCCAACTGTGGGCCTTCATCGTCTTCCCCCTCCTCGGCGCGCTCGTCGCGGCAGGTCTCCACCGAGTCGTGTTCGACGAATCTCGTTGAGCGACATCACCCATCACCGACAGGAATCACCATGAACACCTCCACCCCGGCCCGCCGTTCCGGATCCGTCCTCTCGAAGATCACCCTGGTGATCGGCCTGGTGCTGATCGTCGCCCTGGTTGTCTTCGTGCTCCAGAACACCGATCACACCCGCATCGAGTTCATCAGCTTCGACTTCGATCTCGGGGTCGGCGTCGCGCTGCTCGGGGCCGCTGTGGTCGGCGCTGTGATCGCTCTCATCGTCAGCGCGACCATCCGTGTCCGCCGAGCGGTGAAGTGATCGCCCGGAGTTCGTCGGCGCAGCCTCGTCACGGTCGGCGCTGACATGGCGAAGCCACTCGGTGACGCCGAACTCGTCGACATCCTGTACCGGGCAACAGGTCTCATCGGGCCGGTACTCGATGCCCTGGAACACGACGACCCGTTCACCGGCAACGAACGTCTGCGCTCGGACGACGACGGCGACGACTCCGTCGGAACCGACGCTGATCCGTCGTTCTCCGACAGGGCGATCGCGGCGGCTGCCGACTCGTTGTCGTGGGTGACCAACAAGGCGTCGGCGCCCGGATCCGAGAAATGGCAGGGACTCTCCGTCGACGAACGGTCGGACTGGTGGGTCTCGCGTGTCGGCGCCCTGACGTCGGTGCTCGTCGCGTATCCGGGGGTGTTCGGCGCCGCCTCGGATCGTCTGCCGATCCAGGACGTCCTCGGGTTCACCCAGCAGGCTTTCGTGCTGTGCGCGATCGCGCGGGTGCACGACGTGACCGACAGGTCGCGCCAGACCGACCTGCTCGCATCCGTGCTGTGCGGACGAACGGTCGACACCGCCGCGATTCGTACGGAGGCGTCGGAGAAGGCCGCCGCGGAGCCGGCGGACTCACCGGCTCGGTCGCCACGATCGTGGTCGGCGCGGGACGTGGTGGCACGGGTGTGGACCACCGCGAAACTGCTGCGTGCTGTGGTCGGTGAGGCCAAACGGCGTCCGGCGCCGGGACGGCTGTCGAAGATGCTCAGTGCGGTTCCGGTCGTGGGGGCCGCCGCCGATTACGTGGGGGAGCGTTCGGCGCTCAAGCGTGCGGCCAAGGCGGCCACAGCATGGCTCTCGAAAGGGCCCGTTCAGGTCTGAGGGGGACGGGGGACGTCGGTCTCCCACCGCGCGCGACGTTCGTCGTCGGTCTGCTCCCACCACGGCGTTCCACGCTCACCGAGCGCGACCTTCGCGGCCTGCACCCCGGCACGTGATTCGGGTGCGCCCTGGGTGCGACGCACGTCGCGACGCCAGGCCATCAGGATCGACCGGAGCTCGGCGTTGCGGTCGTCGGGGATGAGTGGATCGGTCGCACGCCAACGACGGCCGCCCACGATGATGTGGCGGCCGTCGTCGGTGCGCTCGGGTTCACCCGGCACGCGTCACCTCGCGACGCGTGGGGCGATACCGGTGATCGTCGATCAGCGCTTCACGAGCTTGACGATGTAGAGCAGGATGACCGACCCGATGAGGGCGGTGAGGAACGTGAAGAACCATCCGCCGCTCGCCGTGTCGAACGCAAAGCTGAGCAGGAATCCGCCCAGGAACGCGCCGATCACGCCGACGATGACGTTGAGGACGATTCCCATCTGCTTGTCGGTACCCATGAACTTGCTGGCCAACCAGCCGGCGAGGCCGCCGATGATGATGTAGCCGATGATCCCCACCGACGTCGTCGTGGTGGAACGCTCGGCCAGGATCTCCACTGCGGTAGCGGTATTGATGATGTTCTCCTCCGGTTCGTGTGATGCGGTACGCCCCTCAACCTACGGGGCGCGATGTCCGCGTGAGCACGGATTTGCTCTCCGGACTCGCCGCGGGCAAGGATTGTGGGCGGGTGTCGGGTCGAGTAGGTGCCGAGGTGCCTTTGTGATCGGCCCGCGCTGTGCGCGGGTGGACGCAGCCCGAGTTGCCGACGGAGCGATGCCGTCACCGTCAAGGAGCCTGGTAAATGCGTGATTTCGTCTGCCGCACATGTGGTCAACAGCTTTCCTTCGAGAACACACTGTGTCTCAAGTGTTCGAGTCATCTCGGGTTCCACCTCCCGACGAGGACGATCTATTCGTTCGACGCCTCGGAGGAGCCCGAAATCGAGGGCACCACACTGATTCGGTGTGCGAACAACAAGGTTGCGGCCTGCAACTGGATGGTGGCCAAGGGTCCCGGCAACGACGCACTGTGTGAATCGTGCCGCCTGACCCGGACCCGGCCCGGTGACGACGACGCCGACGCGTTGGAGAAGTTCGCCGAGGCCGAGGCGGCCAAGCGTCGGGTGATCCTCGAACTCACCGAACTCGAACTGCCGATCGTGGGCCGCGTCGAGGATCCGGACAACGGGCTGGGCTTCGACCTGCTCTCCAGCGAGCAGCAAAACGTCATCACCGGCCACGCCAACGGTCTGATCACGCTCGACCTCGCCGAGGGCGACGACGTGCACCGTGAGCAGTTGCGCGTGTCGATGGACGAGCCGTACCGCACCCTGATCGGCCACTTCCGCCACGAGATCGGCCACTACTTCCAGACGGTGTTGGTGGGGGCGGGCGACCACCGGCCGCGCTTCGAGGAACTCTTCGGCAATCCTGACGACGACTACCAGGCCGCCCTCGACCGGCACTACAACGACGGCCCGCCGTCCGACTGGCACTCCGACTACGTCTCCTCGTACGCCACGATGCACCCCGCGGAGGACTGGGCCGAGACCTTCGCCCACTACCTCCACATCCGCGACACCCTCGACACGGCCGCGGCGTTCGCGATGGCCCCCGCCGGTGCGACGCTGGACAGCGCGCTGCCCGGTGAGGTGGGATTCGAGCGGATAATCGAGTTGTGGTTGCCACTGTCGTGGTCGCTGAACCAGATCAACCGGTCGATGGGCCACCAGGATCTGTACCCGTTTGTGCTGCCCGCGCGGGTGTTGGAGAAGATGGCCTTCGTCCACTCGTTGGTGGAACCCACAAAGGTGTGATCGCGGGCGTGCCGTGATGTGAGATGGAAGGTGTTGGCCCATGAGCGACGTAGCTCCCGACCAGAACGTTCACCGTGCGATCGCCGAGTTGGCTCGGCGCCTGCACACGGCCAAGGATCGGTCGCTCGACGACGTCCTGAATGACGTGGTCGATGGGGCGGTGCAGAACGTGCCCGGCGTCGAGTCCGCGAGCATCTCGGTGACATCCGGCCGCGCGGAGCTCAAGACCGAGGTCGCCACCGACGAGCTGGCCGTCCGCCACAACGAGATCCAGGTCAAACACGGCGAGGGTCCGTGCCTCGCGGCTGCGTGGGACGAACCCATCGTCCGGGTCGACGACCTCGACACCGAGACGCGGTGGCCCGCCTACGTCGCCGAGGCCCGCGACGCCATCCCGTATCGAGCCATCCTGTCGTTCCGGCTGTACACCGCGGCGGAGACCCTGGGGTCGCTGACCATGTACTCACGTGCTCCCGGCAACTTCGGCGAGGACGTGGAGGAGATCGGCGCGATCTTCGCCGCCCATGCCGCGAACGCGTGGATCGCCAGCGAGCGCAACATCCAGTTCAACAGTGCGTTGGCCAGCCGCGACATCATCGGACAGGCCAAGGGCATGATCATGGAGCGTTTCAGCATCGACGCCGTGCAGGCCTTCGAGCTGCTGCGCCGGTTGTCGCAGGACAGCAACGTCAAACTGGTCGAACTGGCCACGCAACTCGTCGAGACCGATCACCCAACCGCAACGGACTGACTGCTCGGGGCACAGCAGCATAGATGCCTAACGGGCAGCCCGGATCGCGATGTCGTCGGAGTCGACTTCTCGCGCATGATCGGCCGTCACGCACACGCGGATCTCGTCCCCGCTGTCGCGGGCGACGAACCGCAGCGGTGGCCTGCCGTCCTGCAGATGGGTGTCACCCCACTGCACCAGGGCGAGCAGCACCGGCAACAGGTCCTCGCCCGCCGCGGTGAGGCGGTACTCGTCGCGCGTGCGTGCACCCGCCTCGCGGTAGGGCGTCCGCGCGATGACGTCTGCCGACTCCAACTGCCGCAGGGCGCGGGAGACCGCGGGTGCCGAGACCCCGATCCGTTCGACGAAATCCTCGAATCGTGTCGTGCCGTAGAAACATTCGCGGACCACGAGGAAGACGGTCTTGGTACCGAGCAGGTCGAGGACCATGGCCGCCGAACACGCATCGGCGCGCCACCGACCGCGGTCGGCCAGACGCGTCTCGAACTCCATGGGCATGACCACACTATAACTAACGCTTGCGTTAGCCAGGCGGCGATGCCTAGACTTCTGACTAACGATAACATTAGTCAGAGGGAGTTGAGTCATGACATCGATCGAGGGCGCAGTGGTTCTGGTGACCGGGGGTCGGCGCGGCCTGGGTGCCGCGGTGGTCGACGAGGTGCTCGCGCGTGGGGCGCGGGCGGTCTACTCCACGGCGCGCACGGCGTTCGACGACCCGCGGCCGGCGGTCACGACCGCGGTGCTCGAGGTGCGTTCGCAGGAGTCGGTCGACGCGCTGGCGGGGATCGCCGGTGACGTGGACATCGTCATCAACAACGCGGGTGTGTTGCTCCCGGCGCCCCTGCTGACCGGCGACCTCGCCGATGTCCAGGACACGTTCGACGTCAACGCCTTCGGGCCGTTACGGGTCGTCCGGTCGTTCGCCCCGATACTGGCCGCGAACGGCGGCGGTGCCGTCGTGAACGTCCACTCGGTGCTGTCGTGGCTCGGTGGCAGCGGCGCCTACGGCGCATCGAAGGCGGCGATCTGGTCGATCACCAACTCGCTGCGCGCCGAACTCGCGGAGCAGAACACCCACGTCCTCGGTGTGCACGCCGGCTTCATCGACACCGAGATGGTCTCCGACATCGGGCTGCCGAAGACCTCGCCCGCGGTGATCGCGGCTCGCATCCTCGACGGGCTCGAGGCTGGGCAGGTCGAGGTGCTGGCCGACGACACCACCGTCGCGGTCAAGGCGATGCTCGCCGGCCCGGTCGAGAACCTCACGTTCACCTCCGCGCACTGACCCGTCACCCGACCAGGAGAAAACCGATGCCACTCTGGACAATCCACCATTCACCGGGAGTCTTCACCGACGACGACAAGGCCTCGCTCGCCGGCGAGATCACCGACCGGTACGAGAAGGTCGGACTGCCGAGGTTCTACGTGGTCGTGATCTTCCGCGAGGTGACCGCCGCCGACTTCTTCGTCGGCGGGGTCTCGGCGCCGCTCAGCGCGCGGGTCGAGATCGCCCACATCGCCAGGCATCTGCCCGACTCGGCGAGTCGGCGCCGAACCGCCAGGTGGGTCGGAGATGTGTTGGCCCCGTATCTCGAACGCCACGACGGGTTGCACTGGGAGTTCCACATCGACGAGACCAGCGAGGAACTCTGGATGATCAACGGACTGGTGCCGCCACCGGCTCGCTCCGATGCGGAGAAGGAGTGGGCGAGAACGAATGAGGCAGCGGCCTACTGAGACCTAGATCAATTGATCTCTGCCATGCCGACCGGCGGTCGGTCGCATAAAATCCGACAATAATGATCACAAAAGAAGATGCGACCGGTTCCGAAGCCCGCCTGTCCTGGTTGCTCGCCGCGGTTGCGGGCATGATCGGGGCGGCAGCGTTCCTCGATTCCCAGGGCTACTTCGTCACTTTCATGACCGGTAACACCGAACGTGCTGTGCTGCAGGGATTCGACACAACCCGATCCCGTGGCGTGATCGGCCCGTCCGCGCTTAACGCCGCAATCCTGATCGTGGCCTTCGTCTCGGGGGTGGCCATCGCGATGTACATGCGTCGTCGCTTCTGGAAGAACCATCCGCACGGCGCCACCGTGCTCACCACCATCGGACTGTTCGCCGCGGGCATGACCGACCTCGTCCTCAACGGGTTCGACGGCAACGACGTGACCTACGTCCCCATCGTCATCGTCGCGTTCTCCGTCGGGGCGCTCAACGCCGCATTCGTCAAGAACGGCGAGGTGTCCATCCCGTTGAGCTACGTCACCGGCACCCTGGTCAAACTCGGGCAGGGCATCGAACGGCATGCCCGCGGTGGCGGCACGATGTACGACTGGCTCGGCTACACCCTGCTGTACGCGGGTTTCATCGCCGGCGCCGCGTTCGGCGGAATCGTCGGCACGATCATCGACGACGGCTACGTCCTCTTCGGCGCCGGCGCGTTGTGCGCCGCGGCCACCGCGATCACCTTCTTCCACACCGATCGGAAGACGATTCTCGGCTGACCCTCGCCGGCGTGGGAGCAAGGGTCGGGCTCGTCGCTACAGTTCCGAGCATGGGATTGCGATATGACGTGGCGGGTGCGGGTCCGACGTTGATGTTGGTGCACGGGGTCGTGCACCGGCGCCAGGCCTGGGACCCGGTTCTCGATCTGCTCACCCCGTACCGCCGCGTGGTCACCGTCGACCTCCCCGGGCACGGTGAGTCCGACGATCTCGACGTCTTCGGTGCGCAGCGCCTGCTGCAGTTCACCGATCGTCTCGCCGAGCTGGTGGGTGAGTTCGAGGCGTCCGACGGACCCGTGCACGTCGCGGGCAACTCACTGGGTGGCTACCTCGCGATGTGTCTCGCCGCGCGCGGCGAGGTGGCCTCGGCGACCGCGTTGTCGCCGGCCGGCTTCTGGAACGGACCCGCCGCGCAGGCGCGCAGCCTGACCAAGTTCGCCATCCTGCGGACCGCCGCCGCCGGACTCGGGAAACGTGCGCCGGCCGCGTTCCGCAGCCGGTTCGTCCGTTATCCGTCGCTGGCGCCGTTCTTCGCCCACCCCAGCCGGGTGTCGTACGAGGCCGCGATCGTCGACCTGAACTCGCTGCTGACCAACACCACCCTGGCCGGCGGCGTCGACGGAACGTTCCCGCTGCCCGCGCTGACGTCACCGATCGTGCCGGTGACGGTCGCCTGGGGCACGCGCGACCTCATCCTGCCGTACCGCAATCGCCACAACGTGCTCGACCACTTCCCGCATGCGCGACTGATCTCGGTACCCGGTGTCGGCCACGTGCCCATGGGCGACAACCCGGAGTTGATCGCGTCGATCCTGTTGTCCGGCAGCGAACTCCCCGCATCGGTATGACCGAGCGCGCGATTCACGAGACGACCATCACCACCCCGGCCGGGCCGATCACCGTGTCCGTCGACGACGGCGTGGTCCGTGCACGGGGGATCCCGTACGCCACGGCCGACCGTTTCGGCCTCCCGCGCCCGGTGCCGTCGTGGACCGGGCCGCGTCCTGCGGTGGACCGTGGCCCGGCGGCGCCGCAGGACCCGTCGCGGCTCGACACCGTGGCCGGAGCGGTCGGGGCGGACCTCGGCCAGTCGGAGGACTGCCAGGTGGTGTCGGTGACCGCCATGGCCGACGCCCACGATCACCCGGTGCTCGTGTGGTTTCACGGCGGCGCGTACGTGTCCGGTGCCGGTGAGGCCCCGCAGTACGACGCCGACGATCTCGCGCGGGAGGGGATCGTGGTCGTTCGCGTCACCTATCGGCTCGGCGTCCTGGGGTACCTCACGCCGCCCGGCCACGACCACGACAACCTCGGGTTGCATGACCAGATCGCTGCGCTGCGGTGGGTGCGGGCGTCCATCGGGGCGTTCGGCGGCGATCCCGACCGGGTCACGATCGCCGGTCATTCCGCAGGCGGAGACGCCGTGGTGTCGATGATGCTGGCGGCCGACGCGGATGGTCTGTATCAGCGCGCCATCGTGCAGAGTGCGCCGCTGGGGTTGCGGGTCGGCCGGACCGAGATGGTCGAGGCGCTGCGCGCCCGGCTGGGCGGGTTGCTGGGTGACCCGTCGACCGCATCCACCGACGAGATCCTCACCGCGCAGCGCGAACTCGCCGTCGTGGCGTCGTCATACAAGTCCGTCGGTGCGCTGCCGTTCGGGACGCGGATGGGGATCGCGCCGTTGCCTGCGGAGCAGACGGCCGCCGCCCGCCTCGCCGAGGTCGCGCAGCGATGCGAGTTGTTCATCGGTCACACCAGCGAAGACGCGTCTCCCTACGTCCTGCTCGACCCCCGCGCCGAACGTCTGACCCGCGCCGGATTCCTCGGTCGGGCTGTGTATCGCCTTGTCGTTCGACGGGTGACACACGCGGTGTTCGGCCGGTCGGCGCAGGGTCTCGCCGCGCAATGGACCGACGCGGGCGGTGCCGCGGCGCAGTACGTGTTCGGGTGGGCGCCGCGGACCGGTCTGCTCGGGGCGTGCCACTCCATCGAGTTGCCGTTCCTGTTCAGCGGCTCGTGGTCGGACGCGATGATGCTCGGCGGTCAGGAGCCCGATCCTCGGGTCGCGGCCCGCGTCCGACGCTCCTGGGCCGCGTTCGTTCGCGACGGTGTCGCCGGACTGGGCAGTCGGTCGCTGACCTTCTGAC
>NZ_JAEMTF010000214.1 GCF_016462415.1 Williamsia sp.
CCGGTCGATCACATGCACGCCCAGGGGCAGCTCGCCGAGTACGTCAAGCACAAGTACGGCACCGAGAACGTGACCGTCGTGTCGCCGGACTCCGGCCGTGTGCGCGTGGCCGAGAAATGGGCCGACTCGTTCAACGGTGCGCCGCTGGCGTTCATCCACAAGACGCGAGACCCGTTGGTGCCCAACCAGGTGAAGTCCAACCGCGTGGTCGGTGACGTCGAGGGCCAGATCTGTGTCCTGATCGACGACATGATCGACACCGGTGGCACCATCGCCGGCGCCGTCCGAGTGCTCAAGGACGCCGGTGCCGGTGACGTCATCATCGCGACCACCCACGGAGTCTTCTCCGATCCGGCCGCCGAGCGTCTGGCGTCCTGTGGCGCACGCGAGGTCATCGCCACCGACACCCTGCCGATCGCGCCGGAGAAGCGCTTCGAGAACCTCACGGTCCTCTCGATCGCGCCGCTGCTGGCCCAGACGATCCAGCAGGTCTTCGAGAACGGCTCGGTCACAAGCCTGTTCGACGGCAACGCCTGAGTCGCGTCGTGTCCGCGACCATCTTCCACAACCCGAAGTGCTCGACGTCGCGTAAGGCGCTCGCCCGGCTGCAGGACGCGGGGATCGAACCGGAGATCGTCCGCTACCTCGACACCCCGCCGACCCGAGCCGAACTGGTCCGCCTCATCGCCGATGCCGGCATCGAGGTCCGGGCCGCGGTCCGTAAGCGGGAGCCGTTGTTCGCCGAACTCGGTCTCGCCGACGCATCGGACGACGCGCTGATCGACGCCATGGCCGACCACCCGCGGCTCATCGAACGGCCGTTCGTCGTCACCGACAAGGGGACGCGTCTGGCGCGGCCGGTCGAGGCGATCGACGAGATCCTCTAGAGGTCTGCGCGTACCGCTACCCGATCGCGGGCGGAGCGGGCAGCGGCCGCTGGATCGACGGCACCGCGATGGCGGCCACCGCGCGCACCAGCTTGACCGCGAGATGGACGTGGTCGAAGTAGTCGCGCCACCCGATCACCAGGCCGTCGCTGATCTCGAATCGACCACAGACCCAGAACTGCCAGTGGAAACGCCCGAGGCTGAGCTCGTCGATGCGCTCGGTCAGGACGGTGTCACCGTCGGCGGAGACGGCGAGGAATTGGACACCGAAACCGACCGGTCCGTCGAGGCCGCGCAACACCTTCGCGGTGCCGGCGTGACGCAGTGTCGGCCAGCCGACGTTGGTGTAGACGATGTCGGGGTGCAGTAGCGCGATCGCCGCATCGGCGTCACCGCGGGCCATCGCGGTGAGGAAGTCGACGGCGACGTCGGACGCGGTCGGGGTCGCTGTGGGGGTGCTCATCATCTGATCGTCGCACGACCGTCCGGCTACTGCGGGGGCATGTGCGCCCGTACCGACGGAACCGCCGCACCGAGGAGTCCGCGGGAGATGGCCCGCACGAGGGCGACCCGTCCCATCTCGTCCTGCCACCGGACGATCTTGCCGTCGTGGACCTCGGCGGTCCCCCGCACGGCGACCTGGATGCGCAACCGACCTCGGATGAAGGCGTCGGTGCGTTCGGTGCGGACCGTGCTCCCGACGCGGGTGACCTGGTGGACGACGACGTCGAACCCCCACGACGAGCCGGCGATGCGGTGCAGTCGGCGCATCACCGCCGCGCGGCCGCGCCGGGTGCCGGAGCGGCCGACGCGGTACTCGACCTGCGGCGCGAGCATCTGCTCGGCGACATCGGGGTCGGCGAGCGCGAGGGATTCGAGGAACCGGATGGTCACGTCCTCGGGCGACCACAGCAGACAGTCGACGACCGAACCGCCACGCCGGGTGCGGTCGGAGTCGCTGCGCTGGGGATACACGAGGGCCATGGTCCGCTCGGTCCGCGACACGACCACCAATTCGACGTGACGCGTGGGCGAACAGTGGATGTGACAGGCCTGAGAATCGTCGGCTAGGCTGTGCGACGTTGTCCCGGCGAGGGCGGATCCACCGTGGTCCCCGTTATCGGCGTGGCGGAGTTCTCCGTGTGGGCCCAGGTCCGCTGTGGAGGTCGCGGTCCGTTGCGTTCTCGCCCCGACCGCATGACCACCACACGTTCAGGAGAATCTCATGGCCACCACGGCAAATCCGCTCACCGTCACCACGCGCACCGAGCGCGGCAAGGGTGCCGCCCGTCGCGCGCGCCGCGCCGGCAACGTCCCCGCCGTGCTCTACGGCCACGGCACCGATCCCCAGCACCTGAGCCTCCCGGCGCTCGAGCTGGCCGCGATCCTGCGTAACAACGGCACCAACGCCGTCATCGACCTCGACATCGAGGGCTCCAGCCAGCT
>NZ_JAEMTF010000052.1 GCF_016462415.1 Williamsia sp.
GTACGACCGACCGCCCACCCGGATCGCCGTGGCGTTCTATCGCCACGTCGAGGACACCGGCACGCACCGTCATGGTTCCCATGACGTCCATCGTGCCCGTGAACCGCGCTCAGATCGACCCGATGCGAGCTCCGAGCTCGGCACGGGAGTGGATCCCGAACTTGCGATAGATGCGCGCGAGATTGGCTTCCACCGTTTTGGGACTGATGAAGAGCGCGGACGCGATGTCCCGGTTGATCATCCCGGCGGCAGCGAGCTCGGCCACGCGCTGCTCGGACGGGGTGAGCGCATCGGTCGAGCGCGCACCCACACCCACCCGGGCGATGGCCTCATCGGCCCGGGCAGCCCACAGCGCACCACCCAGCGCGCTGAACGTCGTTCGCGCCTCCGCGAGAAGCGACGCCGCCTGCTCCTTGTGTCGGGCGCGACGATGCACCTCCCCCACCACCAGTTGCGTGCGGGCCAGTTCGAACGGCATCGCGAGCCGGGCATGCGCCGTCAGCGCCCCGGTACCGGCCGCGAGTGCCGCGGGCAGATCACCACGCGCCGCCGACACCGCACTGCGGCACCGTGATCCGACGGCGAGCGTCCAGGCGCGGTCGTGGCGGCGCCCGGCACGCTCCAGCATGCCGGTGAGCTCATCGGCCTCGTCGAGCCGCCCGAGGTGGACCAGCGCCTCGATCGCATCGGGCAAGAACGACGCGGTGATGATCTCGATGGTTCCGGGATCGGCCCGGATGTCGGCGATCATCGGTGCGAGGATGTCGAGGGCGTTCTCGTGACGCCCTGTGGACACCTCGAGGAACCCCAGAACCGTTCGCGGCCAATCGGACAACGTCGACGACCCCCACCGGCGCGCGACCTCCAGTGCCGCGAGCGCGTCACGGCGCGCGGGCTCCGCGACACCGGCGTACGCCGACGCCATGGCGCCGATGGTGCGTGCCACGAACTCCGGCATCTCCCCGCCGAGCTGTCGGGCGCGTTCGGCCATCTGGGCGGCCTCGCGCCTCGCCGCGCCGAGGTCCCCGCGCCAGATGTCGATGATCGCCGCGTGGAAGGCGATGAACGCGAGCTCGATCTCCTCTCCGTGCTCCGCGCACTCGCGACGCATCGCCTCGAGTCCACTCCGTCCGATGTCGAGGTCACCCACCCATGCCGAGAGGATGGCGTGCTGCGCCCGAGGCCGGAACGCGATCGGCACGCCCGGCGCCCGACTCTCGGTCTCGATCGCCCGGCGCAGACCGATCGTGTCCAGGCCGTCACCACGCATGAAGCGCAGCGTGGTTCGCATACCCAGCGCGCGGCTCTCGAGGTCGGCACGGGCGATGCGACGCGCGAGTTCGACGGCGTCGTCGGCACTGCGGACCCCGGCGTCGACCCGCTGGGAGTTGGCGAACGCGAATGCCTGGGCGATCAACAGCTCCGCGCGCACCGGGGAGGCACCGTCCTCGAGGGCCAGGGCCTGCCCCAGCAGATCGAGCGCGTCGTCGAGGCTGTCGTCGAACATCCGGACCACCGCGAGCAACCCCAGTGCTGCGACGCGGTGGACCCCGGTGTCGGTGCGGGTCACCAGATCGTCGAGCAGCTCGCGGGCCTGCGCGATGTCGCCGGCGTTGAAATGGTCCTGAGCGAGCACGATTCGTCGCCCGGGGGTGTCGCCGCCCAGCCGCAGCGCCAGACCGAGCAGCTCCGCCGCGGTGTCCGGCGCACCGCGGCGGCGGGCGAGGTCGGCGGCGACATCGAGTGCGGTCACGGCCTGTTCGTCACTGCCGGTGGCGGCCAGCGCGAGGTGCCGTGCGCGTAGTTCGGGCTGTTCGACGACATCGGCGAGCCGTCGGTGCATCGCCCGCCGACGGCCGGGGTCGGCACCGGCGTACACCCCGCGCGCGAACAACGGGTGGTCGAACCGCAATCGCGAGCCGTCAACGGCCAGTATCCCGTCGGACTCGAGGTCGTCGACGCGACGATCGACCTCGGTGGTCGTCAGATCGAGCACTCGCGCCACGAGCCCCACGGTGGGTTCGGCAACGCACGCCGCCACGAACAACACCTCGCGTCCCTCCTGCGCGATGGCGTCGATCCGATCGGCGACCAGTTCGACGAGTGTCCCGGGGAAAGAAGCGTCGTTCACCCACGATCCTGACGAGAGGGCCAATTCGATTGCGTAAAAGGGGTTCCCACCCGATATCCAATGGATCCGGGCGACGGTCGACAGCGTGAAGGTGCGCCCGAACCGGGCGGCCAGGACACGATGCAGCGCCGTCCGATCGAGCGGACCGAGCTCGACCCGGACGAGGGCGCCGGGCCGACTCGTCTCCAGCCATCCCGCACCGACGGCGAAATCGTCACTGCGCACGGCGCAGACGAGTCGGACCCGATCGGAGAAGCGACGTGCGGCGAAGCCTATGACGCTGCGGGTGGGGGCGTCGAGCCATTGCAGATCGTCGATCGCGACCAGTACCGGCGAGGTGGCCGCCAGACGCTCGACGATCGCGAGGAAGCCGGCGCTGACCGCTCGCCGATCAGTCACGCCGGCGGTGGTGTCGATCCGTAACAGCGCGCGATCGATCGCAATCCGTTGCGGATCGGGCAGTTCCGATGACATGTCGTGCGCGATGTCGCCGAGGAGGTCCGCCAGCGAGGCGAACGGGAGCACCGACTCGGTCGGCACAGGGCGCGCCGCCAGAACCCGAAACCCCTGTGCGCGTGCGGTGTCGACCACATCGAACCACGCGGTCGTCTTGCCGATACCCGGGTCGCCGGTGATCACCACGGCCGCCGTCGCGCCGTCGTCGGCCAACACCGATCGCGCTGTCAGCCTCGTCTGCTGATCGCCGACGTCCACGCTCGATCGTCGTGAATGTTCCACCGCAGCGCCCCCGGCCCGGTCGCGGCTTCGATGGCCGCGTATGTGGCGCGAGTGTATCGCCCGAAACCGACGAAACCAACGGGGGAGAGTCGGGCGTCTCAGCTCATCCGGTCCGGGGGAAGAAGCCGTTCGACCGACCGTATTCGAGCGCGCCGAGGAACATCGTCACGAAATCTGGGAACAGCGGGCCGCTGCGGCGAGGTGTCGTGTCGGAGCTGACGCGTTGGCCCCACCGACCGCGGTAACCCGACTCGCCATCGGTGCCCGGCCACCAGATCTGGCTGGTTCGGTCGACCTTCATGTCGTACCGGCGGCCGTCGACGACGAGATTCTGCCGCGTGGTCCACGCCTGCGTCGTCACAGCTCCCGGGACAGTCAATCCGGCCGGTGCCACCGTCGTCCCGCCGGCCGCAGTGCGATCGGGATCGGGGCTGTCCCCGGTCCCGACGATGTCGAGACCCGACGGCGTCGGCAGTCTCCCGGCGACTGCGGCGATCACCACACCGGCGGCGAAACCGAGTGACAACGAGGCGAGCAGGATCCCCAGCCACGCCCCGAGATCCTCGAGGAACGAGTCGTCGTCGCTGTCCTGGCCGAGCCCGGGCGGCGCCACGCTGGAGTTGTCGTATTCACCACACCAGAGCGGCCCGTCGCGATACGGGAAGATCCGATGATCGCCGTCGCTCAGGTACAGCCCGTGGGATCCCTGGGCCACGAACAGCTGTGGGTGACGGTCGATGTCGACCGGCAACCCGGCCGTCTGTCCTGTTGCCGGCTGCCACATCTCTACGCGCATGGCCACCTCGTTGTCCGGGTCGTTCTGGAACGGTCGGAACCCCTCGGCCGGTTCGGCCGACGGCTCCGGCCCGGGCGTGGTCGTGCCGATGAACTTCGGCTCCGAACCCGCGGCGGTCCCGTCGCCGTCGAGCAGGATGGCAACGCAGTGCCAGTCACCGGCGTGACTGCTGACCTCGGTGGCGCTGAGCTTTCCCTGGCAGAAGTCGCCGTCCTGGCTCACCGTCTGGCGGTGGTGTGGGAAGAACAGGTAATAGCAGAGCAACGACGGCGTGCTCAGACCGTATTGCAGTGTTTTGGTGTAGTTCGGTGCGCCGCCGGCCATGCGCATGAGCGTCGCGTTGTCGAAGTATTCGGCGTGATACCAGAACCGGCTGTCGCGCAACGATTGTTCGTCGCGGTAGCGCGTGGCGATCGCCTCCGCTCCGGAATATCTGTTGCTGCTGGTGTCGGTGATGTCGGGCTCGGGCATCTCCGATTCGTCCTTCCAGCCGCCGAGTTCGAGGAACAGTTCGGTGTCCGGCGGGCCCACGAGCAGGTTCTCGTCCCCCAGATACTTCCCCGGTTCCGAGATCGCGGCGGAGAGCTGGTCGCGGTCGACGAGCGCTCTGCCGCCCCAATTGTCGTTGTCGTCGTACGGGAATGATGCCCGCCACAGTGCCGCGTGCTCGACGTAGCGCTTGGCGTCGACCGGCACGAACTGCTCCTCGGGATGCAGGTGCAGGATCGGTTCGAACGCACGGATGAGCTGTTCGACGGGATCAGTGGCGACCGGCGGCACGACGGGTGCGACCACCGCGATCTCGACGCCGATCGCGACGGCATCACCGCTACCGGACCATCGCCAGGTGATCGACCCGACGGGCGGCGTGACGTCCTGCGTCTGCAGGGTGGCACCGCGGCCCACGGGTTGGTTGGGGCGTTGCTCGGCGATCTCGGTGAACCCGGTCGTCGTGTCCACCTCGCGGGGTGGGGCGTTGAAGCCCGCGACCATGACCGCGCCGACGGTGACATTCCGGGGACCGGCGGCGGGATCGAGCTGCAGCACAACCGTTTCACCACCGGCGCTTCCGGTGCGGCTACCCACCACACCCGACCGGTCGGGCGTGGACGCGAAGTCCACACCGGTGTATCCGATCACCGACCAGGCGCAATAGTCCTGCTGTTGGGTGCCGAAGTCGATGGTGACGGCACTGTCCACAGGCGCGGTCGCCACGGCGCGGAAGCACGTGAGTCGGCGTTCGCCGAGTACGCCGGTGGTCAGGGTGGTCACCTGCTCCCAGGTCATGCCGGTCCCGGTCAGTGTCGGTTCGGCGGCGGTGGCGACCCCGGCGTTGCGTGCGCTGGCCACGAAGGCCAGCACCGCCATGTTCGCGGTGGGTCGCACCGTGCCGGTGTCGAACGCCCTGGCGTTGGTCGTCGAGTTCCCCTGTGCGAGCGAGATTCCCACCATGATCAGGCCACCACCGGCGGGGTATCGGCGATCGCGGCGTTCAGGTCACCGATGAGACCGGTGAAGTCGGGGTCGCAGTCGAGTGATGGCAGTTGTCCTGCAATCGACTTGAGGCACGGGTCGCCGGCCAAGCGACGTACCGCGGGGTTGTCGGCGGGGTCGATCTGCGCGACGCGCAGCGTGTTCACGAGGTCGGTAAGAGCAGGCACCAGGCTTCCGGGATCTCCCTGCGTCCACGAACTCCGGTAGGACTCGGCCGCGGAGTCCCATGCCCGGCGAACATCGCCACCTGCGAGATTGCCTGCGAGATGGAGGCTTCGAACGGCGTCGCGGATCTCGGTGATGATCCGATTCATGCAGTCCGGATCGTTCTTCGTCGCCGCGGCGAGGGCGTCGCTCCATCGCCGCCAACACTCGCGGACAGCCGGATCCGCGGGACGTCCGACGAACTCGTCGTCGACGCGATGGGGGTTGACGCGCCATACCTTGACGTCGTCGATGAGGCCGGCGAACGACCGCGGGGTGGCACCGCCGTTGGAGCCGATGGTCACGGTCCGGGTACGCCCCATGAGGATGTTGGCCGAGGCCAGGGAGAAGATGGGGTTGCCGTCCTGGGTCATGACCAGACGAGAGAACCCGTCGTGAACGAAGCCGAGAGTGGTCCAGGTGTCGAACGACAGGGAGATCGGTGCTGTGCGGACGACATCGCTCGGGATCCCGGTGTCGCCCGTCAGATACAGGTTGAGGTACCCGTGCGCGACGCTCAGCGAGAACTTGTCACCGGCGATGAGGGTGCCGCCGCGGTCCGGATCACCGAGACACGCCACCTCGACGCGCATGCCGTCGACGCGGCGCCAGCCCCCGCCCACCGAGGCCCGCACCAGTCCCCCGTTGCGGAAATCGATGACACCGGAGCCGGATTCGACCCCGTCCGGCAGGAAGTCGTTGTCGTCTATGTCGATGGCACGGCCGTGGGCGGCCCGACCGGGAGAGGAATCGAAGACGACCCCCGGCGTGCCCGCATAGGAGTGGTGCAGGATCAGTTCCCAGGGCTCCGCCATGGTCGAAGACGGTAGGGGCCCGTCGGTCCGCGATGTATCGGGTGTTTCCCTATCTCGACCGGGCGACGACAATGCCCGAGGTGAGGACCATGAAGGCCGCGGTGTGCAGGACCGCGCGCACGATGTTCCACCGCACCCATGCCGTCTCGAAGGCGGCGCGGGCCGCGTCCGGGTCGGTGGCCGACGCCAGTCGGTCGTTCAGCGGGATGTTGCACGCGATGGTCACGATCAGCCCGAGCAGATAGAGCACGACCGCAGCGATCGCCCAGGGCGCCACCGCGTCGTGTCGGTACACCCACGCGGCGAGCGCGGTGACGACGAGACCGCCGAAGAACAGCACCAGGAACAGCGGGTTCACGATGGCGACGTTGATCTTCTGCATCGCGGTCACGAGCGTGCGCGCGTCAGCCCGGTGCAGTCCCGGCATCACCGAATAGGCGAAGGCACAGAACAGTCCGGCGATGAGCCCGGTGGTGGTCACCCCCAGCACGAGCACCGCCTGCCGCAGGACGGTCATGACCGGACCTCGATCCGACCGGCCTCGCCGATGACGTCGGCAAGGTCGCGGGGCGGACGCCCGAGGACGGTCTGCACACCGTCACCGAGGGATGCGTTGCGACCGTCGAACAACGTCGCGAACAGGGCTGACACCAGGTCGACGATCGGTTGGGGCAGCCCGGCGTCGAGCAATCCCGCTCGATACTCCTGCGCGCTTAACCGCACGAAGTCGACGTCGCGGCCGGTGGTGGCGGAGATGACGGCGGCGACGTCGGCAAAGGTGAGCAGACGCGGCCCGGTCAGTTCGTAGGTCTTGCCCGCGTGCGCGGGATCGGTCAACGCCGCGACGGCGACATCGGCGATGTCCTCGACGTCGACGAACGGTTCTCCCACCGGCCCGACGGGCAGGGCCAGCACCCCCTCGGCCACGGCCGCCGCGAGGTAGTCCTCCGTGAAGTTCTGGGCGAACCAACTGCATTCGATGATCGTGGCGTCGATACCGCTGTCGAGGACGATCTGCGCGCACGCCTGCGCCTCCGGTTCGCCCCGGCCGGAGAGCAACACGAGCCTGCGCACCCCGGCCTCGCCCGCGAGCCGGACCAGTTCGGCGATGTCGTCCGCCGACCCGGCGACCATGAGGTCGGGTTGGTAGGTGATGTACACCGATCCGGCACCACGCAGGGCCGGCGCCCAGGTGCCGCGGTCGGTCCAGTCGAAGGTGATCTCGGACGACCGGGATGCGCCCCGTGCGACGTGGCCGGAGGCGAGGAGGCGGGCGAGCACCCGGCTGCCGGTCTTGCCGGTGGCGCCCAGGATCAGGATCGGTTCGGTGGATGTGGTGGTGATGTGAGTTGTCATGAACTGAGTCAAGCCGCTGACAGATGGACAAAACATGGCGTATCGACTCATATTCATGTTCAATCGTCCAGATGGACGCCCTCTCCGGCCTGCTCGACGGGCCCCGCGCACACACCCCGTTCCTGCTGCGGGTGGTGATGGAGTCGCCGTGGGCGATCGAGGTCCGCGACGAGGCGCCGCTGACGGTGGTCGTCATGGTCGCCGGTGACACCCACATCACCTATGACGACGGCGCGCGCTTCCACGCCGACGCGGGCGACGTCGTCATCCTGCGCGGACCCGATCCCTACGTCTTCGCCGACGCCGAGGGCACCGACCTGACCGCGGTCATCCACCCCGATGGGGTCTGTCGCAGCGAGTTCGGTACGACCCTGCCCGATCACATGTCGCTCGGGGTACGCACGTGGGGTAACGCGTCGCCGGGTACCGACGGGTCCGCGGTGATGCTCATCGGCACGTATGTGGCTGCAGGCGAGGTCAGTTCGCGACTGTTGTCCGCCCTGGACCGCACGATCGTCGTGCCCGGCGTACACAGCCCGCTCGCCGACGTCCTGGACGCGGAGATGCTCCGGGATGCGCCCGGTCACGAGACCGTGGTGAACCGACTGCTGGACCTGATCCTGATCACCAGTCTGCGCGAATGGTTCGACCGGCCCGATGCCGCGGCACCCCGGTGGTACACCGCGCAGTCCGATCCGGTTGTGGGTCACGCGCTTCGGTTGATCCACAACAACATCGCGCTCCCGTGGTCGGTGGCCGGCCTGGCGTCGGCGGTCGGTGTCTCACGAGCCGGACTGTCGCGTCGGTTCACCGATCTCGTCGGCGATCCGCCGATGACCTACGTGACCGACTGGCGCCTGTCGATGGCAGCCGACCTACTCGCCGATCCGGCCCGCACCCTCGACTCGGTGGCGCGAGAAGTCGGCTACAGCGGTGCGTTCGCCCTCAGTGCAGCGTTCAAACGCAGCCGCGGAGTCAGCCCCCGCGAGTTCCGCCGGTCGCTGTCGGCGTGAGGAACTCCGCCCGCGCTCACATGTCGAGGTGCGGGTCGTCGGCCACCGACGGTCGGGCCTCGCGCTGCACACCGGCCCCCTGGACGTAGGACAGATGACCGCCGAGCGCACCGGAGACACCCGTCACCGACAGGCCGGCCAGCGTGAGGCCCATCGCTGCGAGGCGTCGCCCCTTGCGACGCACCAGCATCGAACCGACGAGCAGGGTCATCGCCACCGAGTTCGATGACGCGTGCACGACGGCCACCCGACGTTGCGGGGTGTCGAGAGTGGTGAACTCCGCGAGGCCGGTGACGGCCGCGGGCATCGCGGCGCCCAGCCCGATCAGGACCAGGCGTTGCGCGGCAAGCGGCTGCCGGAGCAGGTCGAACACCGGCGCCGCGGTCCAGACCCCGATGGGCACGGTGACGGCCACCGGGTGCAGCGGGTGGCCGAGCCAGGATCCACGCAGCACGTCACCGATGCCGTTGTCGAGCAGTGCGCGCAAAGGTCCGGCGACCGCCTCGGCGGGAGCGTCGAGCGCAGACACCCCCTCGACGGCGGCCAGTGCGCGGGAGATGGGGGACGAATGGGATGCAGTCATGGGGGGACCTCGCCGTGTCGTGTGGGCTGATAGACGCGTCCACCCGGTGACTGCAGGTGCGGAACTCAGTGTTCTGAGGGTACCGAGACAACGGCGTCGAACAAGGGGAATCGCTCAGTCGATCGAGGCCGACAGGACCGCGATGGTCGCCTCGGTCGCGGCGTCGACGATGTCCTCGATGTCGGAGACGTCACCGCTGTCCTCGACGTGGATCGCCAGCAGTTCACGGAGCCCGCCGACCAGGATGATCGACACGTACCGGGACACCGGCTGGGGATGCTCGCTGGTGTAGGTGGGAGAGTCCAGCAGATCGGCGATCAGGGAGTAGAACTCGGCCATCGACTCGCGCTGCTGGGCCCGGGCGGCCGTCCCGAGACCGGGGGTGTCGAGGATCCACGCCAGGGTGATCGCGGGTCGCGACAGGGACCCGCCGATCCAGGCCTCGATGGCCTGGCGTACCTGCGCACGCCACGGCAGACTGCGGTCGACCGCGGCCGTGATGTGTGCGATGAGTTCACCGTTGACCCGCGCGAGCAGCGCGAGGAAGCAGTCGTCTCGGCCGGAGAAGTGTTCGTAGAACGTGCGCCGCGATGTCCGCGCGATCCGGACCACGTCGGCGACGGTCGTCGCCTTGAAGCCGCGTTCGTCCACCGACATCGCCATGGCCTCGAGCAACCGGACGACCGTGTCGTCACCCGGCGCGATGTCGGTGTCGGTCGGGGGCGCCATGGTGGTCAAGCCTATCGGTCAGTGCATCACCGAGATCACGTTGCCGGACGGGTCGGTGAACCAGGCGATGTCCGGACCCATCTGCGCGCTGCGGCCGCGCAGCACGCCGCGGTCGTCGCACGGCAGACCGTCGTAGCGCAGGAGTCGCACCCCCTTGGCCTCGAGGTCGTCGATCGCGGCGTCGATGTCGGCGACCGGGATGTTCAGAACCGTGAACGACGCCGGTACGTGGTCGTCCTTCGGGTACATGACCACCCGGGTGCGGCGGTCGAGGTGCAGGGCCAGCAGACCCATCGGGTTGCGGTCCACCCGCAGACCGAGGACATCGGAGTAGAACGCCGCGGCGGCATCCACATCGCGCACCGCGAAACCGCTGAACGGGGTCATCGACGCCTCGGACGCCTCGCGCTGCATCTCTTCGTCGAAACCGATGAGCTGCACGTAGTTTCCGTCGGGGTCGAGCGCGGTGCCGAACCACCCCGCGTCCCGACGCTCGAGCGCGCTCAACCACCCGTAGCCGAGTTCGTCCACCCGCGCGGCGGTGGTCTGTGCGCAGTCGACCTCGGCGTTGACGATGAGACGTGCCGCCTCGGCCGCCGGTCCGCGGACGTCCGGGCGCGAATCGATCATCAGGTAGAAGCCGTCGAGATCGACCGTGAAATACACCGGTTCACCGGGGTCATGGCCGGGCTCACCCGGCGTTCGTTCGATCGACGCGTCGAACACACGCGCATACCAGTCGCGCAGGCGTTCGGGGTTGTCGCTGGAGAGCAGTGCACTGGAGATCGTCGCGGTGGCCATGCAGATACCGACTCGTCATCCGACGAGAACTCATCGGAGCTCAGCCCGGGATACCCGGCGCAACCGGAACGCACGGGACCCGAACCGGATGCGCGGGGTCGAGGGCGGTGCGGACAAATGCTGCCGTGCGCGGTGACGACACCAGCGACAGGTGGTCCGAACGGTCGGCCGCGCACGTGTCCTGGACGACGATGTTCGTCGTCCGCGGGCCGGGCACGAAGCCGTCGGTCCACGGTTCCACGACGCCGTCGTTGCGGGTCATGATGTTGGTGTAGGTGACCGCGGGGTCGTACGGGCTGCCGCCGGCATTGATCGCGCGCATGAACGGACTGCCGTACTGCTCCTCGGCGCACTCCGGGCAGGGCAGCACACGCTTCGGATCGAGTCCGATCGCGCGCGTTGCCCTCTCGAGTGCGAGATAGCCCGAGCTGTCCTGCCCCTTCCAGTACGGGGCCAGCGAGACGTACCGCGCCACGACACGCGAGCCCCCGAGGTAGCGCACGTAGTACTCCGGCATCAGCGTGCCCTCGGAGTGCCCGACGATGTCGATCTTCGCCGCGCCGGTCGCGGTACGAACCCAGTCGACGAACGCGCCCAACTGCTTGGCGCTGGGGATCATGCTGGTCAGGCCGCCGAGCGCGTTGATCGGATAGGGCGTGCCGGGCAGCGTGCCGTAGGTCAGCGCGAACACGCAGTAGCCCGCGTTGTGCAGCACCGGCCCCAGCGTCGCCCAGTTCGTCTGACGGTTGCCGCCGGTGCCGTGCACCAGCACCACCGGGTTGGGGTGGGCCGCGGTGGGGCGGCAGGAGAAGTCGTTGGTCCCCGGCGCCGACGCACCCGGTCGTGCGAGCGCGTCGCGCGCACCGGCGAAGAAGTCGTAGGTCACCGGGAGAACCGGACGGCCGGGGGCACCCGAGGCCGGAGCGGCGAGCACGAGGCAGGCCGACGCGGCCGCGACGACGACGATCAGCCGAAGAACGGCGGGACGAACTGACATGGCACCTTCTCACTGCTGGACGGGTCGAGCGCGTTGAGCACGTGTCGCGCCGCGCGCGGGGACCCGCAGATACCCAGATGATCGCAGAAGTCCTGCGAACAATCATGCTGCACAACGATGTTCGTGACCTTCTGGTCGCTGCTGACCGCGGGGAGCTGACCGCTGGTGTACGGCCGGACGAACTCGTCGAAGCGGGTGGAGATGTTGACGTAGTCGATGCCCGGCACGTACGGCCCACCGTCGGCGTTCATCGCGGCGATGAAGTCCGAACCCCGCGCCATCTGCGCCACCGCGCGACACGGCAGCACCTTGAGCGGGTCGATCCCCAGCCGCAGGTCGACGGTGCGCAACAGACCGGCGCCGAACGCGGTGGTGCCCTCCCACAGCGGGGCCAGCGAGACGTAGCGTCCGATCTTGTCGCCGCCGCCGAGGAACTTCGCGTAGTGATTGGGCACCAAGGTGCCCTGCGAATGGCCCACGATGTCGACCTTCTCGGCGCCGGTCGAGGCAAGTACCTTCTCGATGAAGTCGCCGAGCTCGGCGGCGCTGTCCTCCATGAGCGTCATCCCGCCCATGGCCTTGAGCGGCCACGGCACGTGCGCGAGCGCGCCGTAGGTGAGCGTGAAGACCGAGTAGCCCTCCAGCGCGAGCAGCGGGACGTAGGTGCCCCAGTTGGTCTGACCCCCGCCGCCGGTGCCGTGCACCAGGATCACCGGGTTGGGGTGCGCCGGATCGACCGGGGTGTCCCACTCGTTCGCCCCCGGCAGGGCTCCACCGGGGTTGGCGATCTCGGGTCCGATGCCGGAGAAGAAGTTGTAGGCGACCTTCTGGCGGTCGTGCGCGGCGCCCCGCGGGGCGGGGTTGTCGACCTCCTGGTCGGGCGCGAGTTCACCGACATCGTCGGTCGAGTGCGTCAGCAATCCGCCCACGCGCAGCGGGATGGTCATCGCGTCGCCGAGCATGCGGATCATCGAACCCTTGGCCACGGTGATCACGATACGGCCGCGCGCCGATTCGGACCGGTTGCGGTCGTCGAACGCTCATTTGCCGCGAGTCCGTCGGAAAACCGCGCTCACCGACGACTATGAGGATGTGAGTGCTCACCCGGGGGCGCAGCTCCTGCTCGATGTGTACGACGACGCACTGCCCGCCGTCTACGGGTACCTGCTGCGTCGGTGCCGCGACACCACCCTGGCCGAGGACCTGACGTCGGAGACGTTCCTGGCGGCGATGGACAGCGTCCGACGTGTCGACCCGCCCGACCCCACCGTGCCGTGGTTGATCGGGGTGGCCCGGCACAAGCTCGCCGACCACTGGCGACGCATGCAGCGGACCGCCGAGCCGGTGGGTGACGCACCCGAGACCGCCCACGACACCTGGGACACCGAGCTCGACCGACTGATCGCCGAATTCACGTTGGCGCAGCTCAGCCCGCTGCACAGGGCGATCCTCACGCTCCGATACGTCGACGACTGCACCGTCCCCCGCTGCGCCGAGGTCCTCGGGCGGACGGTGATGGCGACCGAGGCGTTGCTGACCCGGGCCAAGCGGGAGTTCCGGGCCAAGTATCCCGACGACGATCTCGACCACCACAGAACACCGCGATCCGGAGAGGAGACGCAGCGATGACCGACCCGTTCACCCCCGATCCGTTCTCGGCCCTGCGCGCCGTCGATCGCGACACCGCCCCGACAACGGAATTCACCCGAGCGCTGCGTGCCCGACTCGAGCGCGGAGCCGACCTACCCGAAGGAGTCACCATGAGTGGAGTCACCACCGCCGAACCCGTCGCCCAGCCGCTGCTCGAACGCCCCGGTGCGCTGCCCTACCTCACCGTCACCGACGGGATGGCGGCCATCGACTGGTATCTGGCCCATCTGGGTGCGCGCCTCCGCGACGAGCCGATCCTGATGGACGACGGCCGAGTCGGCCATGCCGAGTTGGAGATCGGCGGCGGCGTGATCTATCTGGCCGCGGCGTTCGACGAGATCGGCCTGGCCGCCCCTGCACCCGGCGCTGTCTCGGTGAGTCTCATGCTCGCTGTCGACGACGCCGACCGTGCGCTGTCCGCGGCCCGCGCGGGCGGCGCGACGGTACAGCGCGAACCCTACGAGGGCCACGGGTCGAGGACAGCGGTGATCATCGATCCTTTCGGTCATCGGTGGATGCTGTCCGGGCCGGCGCGAACCCCTGCGCGTGTCGTCGACCCGGTCCGTCGCGGCGACGTCGTCTACCCGTCGCTGTGCACACCCGATGTCGAGCGCGCGGCCCGGTTCTACGGGTCCGTGCTCGGGTGGCGCTACGACGCCGAGACCCGTCAGGTCACCAACCTCGGTCACCGTCTCGGGTTGTCCTCGCTGGGCGATCTGCGGTCACTGTTCCTGGTGTACGCCGTCGCCGATCTCGACGGCGCTCGGGAGGCGATCGTTGCCGCCGGTGGCGCCGACGTCACCGAGCCCGACGGTCACCTGGGCTCGCTGGACGCGCGGGACGACCAGGGCGCCGGGTTCGCGGTATACGTCCCCGATCCCGATGAGGCCCGCGGAGAACAGCATCCGGCCGGTCACGGCGAGCTCACCTACATCACGGTGCACACCCCGGACAGCCGGGCGTTCCGCGAGTTCTACTCGCGCATCCTCGGCTGGGAGTTCACGGCCGGTCGCATCGACGACGGCTGGGAGGTCGACGACTCACGACCGCAGATCGGGATCGCCGGAAGTGCCGACGAGTACTCCGTGGTGGCGATGTGGTCGGTCGACGACGTCGAGCTGGCGGTCGGTCGCGTCGTCGAGATGGGCGGACGGGTCGTGTCGGGTCCGCGGCGCGAGCCGTACGCGACGGTCGCCGAATGCGTGGACGACCAGGGAGTGTTCTTCTACCTCGGACAGTACTGACGGAAATCGTCCGATATACGGTGCAGCGTCGGCATATTGCCCTCGATCGCACTCATATCGGACGATTTCCGCGCCGTTCGGTCACTCGATCAGGGTCAGCGCCTGGGTGGGGCATTCGATGAGTGCGCGGCGCACCTTGTCGGAATTGGCGTCGACCTGGTCGTTGTCGACCTCGACATCGCCGGAGTCGGCGAGCAGGAACACCTCCGGTGCGGTCATCTCACACATTCCCGATGCGCAGCACAGCTCGCGGTCCACGGTCACCTTCATGGTCGAACCTTTCGTCTCGGGGGTGTCAGAGCATGCGGCGCAGTAACTTCACCGCGCGATCGCTGTAGGGCGGATAGATCAGCGACAGATCGGGTTTCGCCGGCTTCGACAGCACCGCCTTGCGGTGACTGAGGGCCTCGAAACCCCAGCGACCGTGGTAGGCACCCATGCCGCTGGCACCGACACCGCCGAACGGGAGCTGCGGGATGAGGCAGTGCATCGCGATGTGGTTGACCACCGCGCCACCCGACGGGATCGCATCGATCATTTTCGCGGCCAACGACTTCGACGAGGTGAAGACGTAACTGGCGAGCGGCTTGGGTCGGGAGTTGATGAACGAGATCGCGGCCTCGGGCGACTCGACGGTCAGCACGGGCAGGATCGGTCCGAAGATCTCGTTCTCCATCACCGCGTCGTCGGGATCGGGGTCGACGACCACGGTGGGTTCGATCCGCAGGTTCTCACGATCGATGCCGCCGCCGAGGACGACGCGTCCGGTGGTCGCCTCGAGGTAGGAGGCGAGACGATCGAACTGACGGCTGTTGACGATCCTCACCGTGGACTCCGGCTGGTCCCTGCGGAACTCGGCGATGGTGGCGCCGATCTTGGTCACCAACTCGTCGACCACCGCGCGGTCGGCGAGCACGTAGTCGGGCGCGATGCAGGTCTGGCCCGAGTTCAGCAGTTTGGTCCAGGCGATCCTGCGTGCGGTGACGTCGAGATCGGCGTCGGCGGCCACGTAGACCGGACTCTTGCCGCCGAGTTCGAGGGTCACCGGGGTGAGCGTCGGCGCCGCAGCGGCCATGATTTTCTTGCCGACCTCGGTGCCGCCGGTGAACACGGCGTGGTCGAAGCCCAGGGCCAGCAGGTCCTGGGTGGTCGACGCGTCGCCCTCGATCACCCGGAATGCCGCGGTGTCGAGGTATTCCGGCACGATCCGGGCCAGCAGCGCCGACGACGCCGGCGCCATCTCCGACGGCTTGAGCACGGCGCAGTTGCCCGCTGCGATCGCGGCGACGAGCGGTCCGAGCGTCAGGTAGACGGGGTAGTTCCACGGGCCGATGACCAGCACCACGCCCAGTGGCTCGTACTGCACCCAACCGCGGGCCGGCCGCTGCGCGAGCGGCAGCGACTGGCGCTGTCGCTTCATCCACTTCTTCAGGCTCTTGCGAGCGAACGTCGCCTCACCCTTCGTGGATGCGATGTCGCCGAGCCAGGCATCGAACCCGGCACGGCCCAGATCGGCGTCGAGCGCCGCGACGATGTCGGACTCGCGCTCGTCGAGCATCCGCTCGAGTGCGGCCAACTGATCTGTGCGCCAACCGATGTCCCGCGTCACACCGGACGCGTGGTACCGGCGCAGCTCGGCGAGCACCGATGGGTCGACCGATCCGACGACGGGGGTGGTGGGCAGTGTGGGTGCGGCCATGGTGGTGTCCTCTAGATCTCGGGTGCCGGTACGACGCCGGTCAGGATGCCTCCGCTGAGACCGCCGTCGACGACCATCGCGTGGCCGTTGATCCAGCGGGCGGAATCGGTGACCAGGAAGATGATCGCGTCGGCGATGTCGTCGGGCTGGGCGTGTCGGCCCAGCAGACCCCGGACGCCGTCGAGATTATCCTTGCCCATCGACTCCTCGAAGTCGGGCAGAATCGGGGTTTCCACAGGTCCGGGCAGTACCGCGTTGATGCGCAGCCCCATCTCCACCAGGGCCAACGACATCGACATCGCGTAGACCGTGGCGACCTCCTTGGAGAAGTTGTAGGTGTTGCCCTCCTGCGGGTTGGCCTTGAACCAGGCCGCACCCTCGTCGAAGGTGTCGGTGGCCAGTAGGTCGCGCACCTGCTCGAGACGCAACGGCCAGTTCATCCCGGCGATCGACGAGACCACGACGATCGAGCCACCTGTGCGCAACCGGCCGAACATCGCCTCGGTGAGGTGCCGGACGGCCAGCGCGTTCACCGCGAGCACGAGATCGCCCGGCGCGGTACCGGGGATACCCGCCACGTTGATCAGTCCGTCGTACTCGCCGTCGAGCCTCTCGACCGCGGCGTCGATGCTGCGCGGATTGGCCAGGTCGACCTCGACGTGCGAGGTGACCGCCGCGGTGGGGGTGTTGCGGTCGAGGCTGTGCACCTGAGCACCGGCCGCGAGCAGCTTGTTCGCCACCACGCGGCCGATCCCCGACGCGGTCCCGGTGACGACGAAGCTCCTCCCAGCCAGATCGCTCATGACTGCCGCTCCAGCGTGTACGGCAGCGACCGGACGGCGTGGACGAAGTTGCCGACCAGGAACTCCGGCTCGCCGAGTTGCAGGTTCGGCGCTCGGGTCAGCAACTGGCCGAACAACTCTCGGAGCTGCGTCTTGGCGAGAAAGGCACCCATGCAGAAGTGGGGGCCGCCGCCACCGAACCCGACGTGCGGGTTGGGCGATCGCGTCACATCGAAGCGGTCGGGGTCGGTGAACACCTCGGCGTCGCGGTTGGCCGACGGGTAGAGCATCAGCAGCCACTCCCCCGCGCGGATCGGTTGTCCACCGACCTCGGTGTCCACCAGGGCCGTCCGACGGAACGTCATCACCGGGGTGGCGTATCGGATGAACTCGTCGATGGCGGTGGGGATGGTGCCGTCGAAGTCGTCGACGAGCAGACGCCTCTGATCGGGGTTGTCCTGCAATGCCTGTGCGACCAGGCTGATGGTGTTGCGGGTGGTGTCGTTGCCGGCCACCGACAGCAGCACGAAGAACGCGGCGATCTCGTCGTCGGTCAGCTTCTCGCCGTCGACCTCGGCCTGCACCAGGTTGGTCATGAGGTCGTCGCGGGGTTCTACGCGGCGGGCCTCGGCCAGCTCGAGCGCCATGGTCAGCAACGCGACCAACGACTCGTTGAGTACTTCGCCGGGCTCGCGTCCGGCGGCGACGGCCGGGTCGTTCCACGACACCAGCCCGTCGGCGTGGTGCGCGGCGTCGTCCCGATGGCTCTCGTCGAGGCCCATCATCTCGTAGATGGTCCACATCGGTAGGCGCTTGGACACCTGCATGACGAAGTCACCCTCGGGGTTGGCCAGCAGATCGTCGACGATGCGCTCGGCCTGGCTCTGGATCTGCTCGGTGATCGTCTTCACCTGGCGCGGGGTGAACGCGGCGCTGACCAGCCGACGAAGCGAGGCGTGGCGCTTTCCGTCCATGGCCAGGAACGACATCGACGCCTCGAGCAGCTCCTCGGGGAGCTCCTCGACCATCACGCCCTGCGCCGAGGTGAACAGCTCCGGGTGCTTGCTGACGTAGGTGATGTCGGCGTGGGTGGCCACCGCCCACACGCCGGGTTGCTCCGGCGGGATCAGCGCGCCCTCGATCGGGGGATGCCAACTGATCGGCGCCGTGTCGCGCAGCAGTCGGAAGGTCGCCTCGCGGTCGTCGGCGGTGGCCGCCCAGAACGACTGCGGCGAGATGCTCGCGGGATGGAAGGTCCGGTCGGCGGTCGGTGCACTCATGAGAGAAGTCCTTGTCTTCAGAACGGGGCTGGGCTGGGCGTCAGACGAGCAGGTCGTCGCGACCGTCGGCCTTCAGGCGCTCGACGTAGGTGGGGAAGAGCTTCTTCGACAGAGGTGCCAGCTTGAGCAGCGCCGCGACGTTGCCGTCGACCGAGATCTTCTTCTTGGCCATGGCCATCGGGAGGTTCACCTTGCCCTGCCAGTAGGCACTGCCGACGTCCGCGGTCATCGACATCGTCGCGCCGGGTGTGGGTGCGGCGTCGAGTCCACCGGGCAGCCCATCGCCGAACACCTTCTGGTTGGCGGCATCGACCACCACGTGCGCCTCGGGCTCGGAGAACGCGAACTCGAGGATGATCCCCGTTCCGGCCAGCTTCGGACCGATCTCGTCGTCGGCGAACGCCGTCTCGAAGATCCCTCCGATGTAGGTACACACCTCGTCGGCATTGGCGAAACCCATGATGTCCTCCGTCGTCGCAGTTCAGGGCTGACCCCACCGCGCAGATGAGGTGTGGATCACAGTAACCATAACTTAACTTATGGTCAAGGGAATCGGACGTCCGTCCGTGGCTGCGTGCAACCGACGACCTAGGCTGGGTGGGTGGCGACCACGACAACGCGCCAGGCGTACCTGGAGACCGGACTGGATGTACTCGCCGATCTCGGGTACGGCGGACTGAAGCTCGCCGAGGTGTGTCGACGACTCGGTGTCACATCGGGGTCGTTCTATCACTTCTTCGACAACTGGGGTCACTACACCGGGGAGCTGATCGAGCACTGGCGGACCGATCGGTCGGACACGTTGATCGAGCAGGTCCGAGCCGAACCGGACCCCCGCGAACGCATCGCGGCCCTGCAGGCGATCGGCATGTCGCTGCCCTATCGTGCGGAGTCGGCCATCCGGACGTGGAGCAGCCTGGATCCCGCCGTTCTCGCGGTGCAGCAGGAGGTCGACGCCCAGCGCGCACAGGTCCTGCACGACGCAGCCCTCGCCATCGTCGGCAACGAGCGCGGTGCGGAGATGTTCGCCAAGTGGGCGATGTACCTGCTGGTCGGATACGAGCAGATCACCCTCGAGGCCGATCGTGATGCGCTGGAGTGGATGTTCAACCGCGCCGAGATCGCGCTCGACTCAGGCGAGCTGGCAGACCTGCCCCCGGCGTGAACGTGCTTCAGGCGGGGGCCAGGAACGCCTGCAGGGCAGCGGAATAACTCGCGACATCGTCGGCGCCCATCATCTCCCGAGCGCTGTGCATGGCCAGCTGCGCGGCACCGACATCGACCGTGCGCAGCCCGGTCCGGGTCGCGGTGATCGGTCCGATGGTCGATCCGCACGGCAGGTCGGCACGGTGGACGTATCGCTGCAGCGGCACCCCGGCCTGCTCGCAGGCCAACGCGAACAGTCCCTCGCCCTCGGCGTCGCTGGCGTAGCGCAGGTTCTGGTTGACCTTGAGCACCGGGCCGCCGTTGACCGCGATCCGGTGGGCGGGCTCGTGACGCTCGGGGTAGTTCGGATGCGTCGCGTGCGCCATGTCGCCCGACGCGCAGACGCTCGCCGCCATGGTCTGGAGGTAGTCGCCCCGATTCCCGCCGCGCGCCAACACGATTCGCTCGAGAGTGCTCGCGAGGAAGTCCGACGCCGCGCCGCGCTCGGATCCGCTACCGACCTCTTCGTGGTCGAACAACGCCAACACCCGCGTCGGTCCGGTCGAGTCCGCGGCGTCGAGCAGGCCGCGCAGCCCGGCGTAGCAGGTGCCCTGGTTGTCCAGGCGTGGAGCGCTGAGCAGATCGGAATGCGCGCCGATCGGCGAGCTGGGCACGAGGTCGTGGGTCATCAGTTCCCAGCCGACCAGATCGGCGAGGTCGAGATCCTGACCGGCGCACAGCCATTCGAGGAACTGCGCCGACGTGCCGTCGTCGACTCCCCAGATGGCGTTGACGTGACGCTGCGGGTCGAGGGTCACGCCCTTGCGGTCCTCGGACAGGTGGATGGCCAGCTGCGGCACCCGCAGGACCGGGTCGTCGACCCGGATGAGCCGCTGCTCGAGGCCGTTACCGCGACGGAGCGAGAGGCGCCCGGAGACCCCGAGGTCCCGGTCGAGCCAGGAGTTCAGCCACGCACCGCCGTAGGGCTCGAGGCCGACCATGCGCAGCCCGGCCGAACGCAGTTCCGGGTGTTGCTTCAGACGCAGGTTGGGGCTGTCGGTGTGGCCGCCGACGATTCGAAAGGCCGTGTCGGTGCCGCGGGCGTCCCAGGCGATGATCGATCCGCCGCGGACGACGTAGTGCGCCCCGGTGACATCGGCCCACGCCTGCGTCTCGTGCAGTTCGGTGTAGCCGGCGGATTGCAGTTCGGCCGCGACCGTCGCGCACACGTGAAACGGCGACGGCGAGGCGTCGACGAACGTGCACAGGCCGACCGCGGTCGCCGACGTCGGGATCGTCATACGACTCAGGCCGTGGCCAGGACCGCGTCGATCGCGGAGAAGAACAGCCCGAGTCCGTCGTCACTCGGGCCGGTCAGCGGCTCGGTGGCGTGTTCGGGATGGGGCATGAGACCCACGACGCGTCCGTCGGCGCTCGCGATACCCGCGATGGAGCGCAGGGACCCGTTCGGGTTGTCGCCGGCGTAGCGGAACACCACGCGACCCTCCCCCTCGAGCTCGTCGAGCACCTCCTCGGAGGCGACGAACCGTCCCTCGCCGGATTTGAGCGGAACCAGGATCTCGGCGCCGGGCTCGAATCGGCTGCTCCACGCCGACGTCGTCGACTCGACCTTCAGCCACTGGTCGCGGCACACGAAGTGCAACCCGGTGTTGCGGGTCAGTGCGCCGGGCAGCAGACCGGCCTCGCACAGCACCTGGAAACCGTTGCAGATACCCAGGATCGGGGTGCCACGGGTGGCCGCCTCGACGACGGCGCCCATCATCGGGGCGAAGCGGGCGATGGCGCCGGCGCGCAGGTAGTCGCCGTAGGAGAAGCCGCCGGGCACGATGACCGCGTCGACGCCCTGCAGGTCGGCATCGGCGTGCCAGAGTTCGACCGGCTGCGCACCGGCGAGACGGACCGCCCGTGAGGCGTCGACGTCGTCGAGGGTGCCCGGGAAGGTGATGACCCCGATGCGGGCCGTCACTGCTCGGCCCTGGAGACGGTGAAGTTCTCGATCACGGTGTTGGCCAACAGTTCCGCAGCGATGCGATCGAGGGCCGCGTCGTCGACCGAGCCGTCGACCTCGAGCTCGAAGCGCTTGCCCTGCCGGACGTCGGCGATACCGGAGAACCCGAGTCGACCGAGCGCTCCGACGATCGCCTGCCCCTGCGGGTCGAGGATCTCCGTCTTGGGCATCACGTCGACAACCACACGCGCCATCTTGTTCGCTCCTGTATCACCGGGGGCTGATTCTCGTGGTCAGCTTACCGGCTGTCGCGCCTGCTCTACGCAGCGCTGCGCCGTGCGCCCGAGTGCGTCAGCTCACGGTAGGTGACCGGCGCGAGGCCGTGGTGCAGCGCGAGGTCGACGCAGTCGAGGATGGTCGAGCGCGCCATCGGGTTGTCGAGGTGTTTGGCGGCGATCGACAGTCGCACGACCCCGCCCTTGCGCGCGGTGCGGTTCGATACGACGACCACCATCCGACACCACCAGGCGTCGGCCCGGAACCCGTCGCCGAACCCCAGCACCCGTGAGCGGTGGAACGACCCGGTCGACAGATCGTTCCAGCCGGAGAACCCGAGGTTGACCCGGAACCCGGCCTGCGGCAGCGCCTCGATGGCGCCCGCGGACGCGGACCAGCGAGGGGCGGCGAAGATGCGCGTCCGCAGACCGCTGCGCTCGAGGACCCGGTCGGCGGCGGTCAGCCGCAGCGCCGCCTCATGGGCGGCGATGACCGCGAACTCGGCGCGACGACGCTTGGTGGCCGCCTGGTCGTAACCGTGCAGCACGATGGCGTCGTCGCCGGACCGGCGGTCTCGTAACCAGCCGACGGTGTCGGTGTCGTCGAGCAGCCGGTAGCCGTGCTTGAGACGCGGCGCGACCAGCAACGACACCGGGACCTCACGCGCGGCGAGCGTCTCGGTGAAGTCGCGGACCGCGACCGCGGTCTCGGTACGGATGCCGGAGATCGATACGTACAGCTGTCCTGCCATGGGACCCAGTGTCGACCGTGCAGGTGTTGCGACGGTGGAGTCGACGTGTACGGCGATCGAACTACCCGTGTGACATGTGCCGCGTCGCGCCGGCGCGCGAGTCGATCAGAGAACGGCCTCGATCGCCTCGATGACCTCGGCGGCATCGGGCTCGGTGCGCGGGCGGAAGCGTCGGACGACGGTCCCGTCGGCGTCGAGCAGGAACTTCTCGAAATTCCATTGCACATCGCCCGCCTCACCGGAATCATCGGTCGCCTGCGTCAACTCGACGTAGAGCGGGTGCCGGCCGTCGCCGTTGACGTCCACCTTCTCCATCAGGGGGAAGGTGACGCCGTAGGTGGTCGAACAGAACGTCTCGATCTCCTCGGCGGTGCCGGGCTCCTGGCCCATGAACTGGTTACACGGGACACCGACGACCGTGAGGCCACGGTCGCGGTAGTCCTCGGCGATCTTCTCGAGGCCGCTGTACTGCGGGGTCAGGCCGCACTTGCTGGCCACGTTGACCACGAGTACCGGCCCGGCGAACTCGCCGAGGGTGGTGTCGGCGCCCTGAAGGGTGGTGAGGGGAATGGCGTTGATGGAGGTCATCTGATGAGAGTAAGTCGTTCGACCGACCGCGGCGAAGTGACCCGGACCACTGGTTTTCCGAGAGTGTGTTCGATCCCACAACAATTGCGTTGGCGACGATAGTTGCGTGTGCGTTACCTTTTTTCGGTGACTCTCACCCACCCGCAGCCTGCGCTCTCGGCATCGGTGTCGGAGGAGCAGACGTTCGACGTACTCGTCGATTTCCTCAACCGTCTGCTCTGCACGACCGAGGTCGACGCGCTCGACAGCATGATGAACACCGAGATCTCGTTCTCCCATTTCCGCACCCTGATGATCCTCTCCGGGCGTGGGCGGGCGTTGTCGTTGAACGAACTCGGCGACGCGTTGCACCTGTCGCTCGCGGCGGCCGGACGCAACGTCGACAAGCTGGTGGGTCTGGGACTGGTGGACCGGCGCGAGGACAGCCAGGACCGCCGGGTCAAGCGGGTGTCCCTCACCGACGAGGGGCACGCGATGGTCAGCGCACATCTCGACAACAAGGAAGACCAGTTCCGCAGCTTCGTGGGCCGGTTGCCCGAAGACCTGCGGGACGGACTGCACTCCGTCCTGAACTCGATAGTCAGCGGCGACTATCTCTCCGAATCCGATCCGGTGTTCGCGCACCGGAAGAGCCAGAAAGTGAACGGATGACCTCACCAATCAAGGCCTCCGCAGAAGGGGCAGGCGCGGAGAGCGGCGGTCTCGACGCGCGGGTTCTGAAGATCGCCGCCGTGGTCGTGCTCGGCGCGATCATGTCCATCCTCGACACCACCGTGGTCGCGGTGGCGCAGAACACCTTCCAGGACGTCTTCAACACCTCCGCCGCCAGCGCCGCGTGGACCGCGACGGGCTACACCCTGGCCCTGGCCGCAGTCATCCCGCTGTCTAGCTGGGCCGCAGCACGTTTCGGCACCAAGAAGGTCTACCTGACCTCGCTGGTCCTGTTCGTCATCGGATCCATCCTCTGTGCTTTCGCCTGGAACATCGGCTCGCTCGTCGCGTTCCGCATGCTGCAGGGCGCGGGCGGCGGCATGTTGATGCCCGTCGGCATGATGATCCTGACGCGCGCAGCCGGACCGGAGCGTGTCGGCTCGGTCATGGCCGTGCTCGGTGTCCCGATGCTGTTGGGCCCCATCGCCGGCCCGATCCTCGGCGGCGTGCTCATCGAGTACGTGTCGTGGCACTGGATCTTCCTGATCAACGTCCCGATCGGCATCCTCGCCTTCCTGTACTCGGCCTGGATCCTCGAGGACGACGACGAGAAGTCGAGGCCGCCTTTCGACTTCGTCGGGCTGCTGCTGCTCTCACCGGGTCTCGCGCTGTTCCTGTACGGCGTGTCGTCGTCGAACGACGCGGGCACGTTCATCGCGGCCAAGGTGCTGATCCCCATGGCGATCGGTGCCGCCCTGATCATCGCGTTCGTGTTCCACGCCCTGCGTGGCAAGAACAACAACCCGCTGATCGACCTGCGGCTGTTCAAGAACCCGACGCTGAGCTGGACCGTGGTCACGTTCAGCTTGTTCCTGATCGCGTTCTTCGGTGCCTCGCTGCTGTTCCCGCAGTACTTCATCGGTGTGCGCGGCGAGTCCACCCTGATGGCCGGATTGCTGGTCGCACCACAGGGTCTCGGTGCGATGATCACCATGCCCATCGCGGGTCGCATGACCGACAAGATCGGGCCGGGCAAGTTCGTGCTCACCGGCATCGTGCTGATCGCCTTCGGACTGGGGACGTTCATGTTCCTCGGCGCCGGGACGTCCTACTGGATCCTGGGTGCGGCGCTGTTCGTGCAGGGCCTCGGTATGGGTATGTCGATGATGCCGATGATGTCGGCCGCGTTGGCCACCCTGTCGGCCGACAAGGTCGCCGACGGCTCGACGCTCGTCAACGTCGTCCAGCAGACCGCCGCGTCGGTCGGTACCGCGGTCATCTCGGTGATCCTCGCGAGCAACCTGAAGTCGGTGTCGCCGCCGACGCCGTCCGGCCTCGCCGGGGCGTTCGGTGACACGTTCGTCGTCGCCGTGGTGCTGATCATCCTGTGCCTGGTGCCTGCGTTCTTCCTGCCCCGCAAGAAGGTGTCGGTGCACACCGAGATCGGTGCCGACGGCGAGCCCGTCAAGGCCGCTCCGGTGATGATGCACTGAGCTGATCTCGACCCGAGAGGCCCCGCTGGTAGCACCACACCAGCGGGGCCTCTCCCTGTGCGGTCCCCGCCAGTTGGGCACGTAACGACGCCAGTTGGGCACGTAATCTCCGCAGTTGGGCACGTAACGACCGCAGTTGGGCACGTAACGACCGCAGTTGGGCACGTGATCTCCGCAGTTTGGAATCAGCAGGCCCAGACGTCGGAGACCTCGGTGAAACCACCTGGCGCCTGCCGACGTCGAAGCTCTCATGACGCATGAACAACACACTTTCTGGGGCACCGAGTCTGCCTTGATCCGTACCGACTCCGCCGCAAACGCGGTCCGCCGCGAATTCCGCAGACTCCAACGCGGCGTCTATGTCGATCCGACGGCGGCGGTCGACGCAACGCATCTCATCAGAGCCGCAGCGCTGCGGGCCGGACCGGGCGCAGTGGTCGCCGGCGTGAGTGCGGCGATCCTGCACGGCGTGACCTACGTGGACCACGACCCTGACATCGAACTGATCCGCGACCTCAACGGGCAGGGCCGCCGTTTCGACTCCGTCCGCATCACACGCACCGATCAGCTCGATCCGGCCGACGTCACGATGATCGACGGTCTGGCCGTGACCAATCCCGTGCGAACGGCGTACGACCTGGGTCGCCGCACCCCCGACTGGCGCGCCCTCGGCCGGCTCGACGACCTCGCCCGACACACCGATCTCGATCTTCGACAACTCTGGGCCTACACACGCGATCACCCACGCACCAAAGGGATCCGTCAGCTGCGCGAACTGTCGGCCCTCGTCGACCCGAAGGCGGAATCACCGGGCGAGAGTTGGCTCCGCCTGTTGATGATCCGGCACGGCCTTCCTCGGCCAGAATCGCAGATCATCATCACCGATCACAACGGCCGTGAGATCGCACGGTTCGACCTGGGCTACCGGCGCTACAAGATCGGCATCGACTATGACGGCGTCGACTTTCACACCTCCCCCACGGACCGCGCCCACGACATGAGGCGCGACATGCGTACTCGCGATCTGGGGTGGGAACCCCTACGCGTGACCGGCGAGCGCATGTCTGCCGATCCCCACGGGGTCACCGATCGTATCGCCGAAGAACTCGCGATCAGAGGCTTCGAATCGTCGACTCGGGCAGCGCGACCCGCGTGACCGACCCGCCGCAGGTGCCCAACTGCGGCTGTTACGTGCACAACTGGCGTGACTACGTGCCCAACTGGCGTCGTTACGTGCCCAACTGGCGGGTCGGCGGGTTGGTTTGTGCGGGGGCAGGGGCGGTCAGACGGCACCTGTCTGGCGGAGGACCCAGGCGTGTTCGAAGGCGACTTCCTCCCACTGCTTGTACCGACCACTCACACCACCGTGCCCGGCGGACATCTCCGTCTTGAGCAGGATCGCGTTGTCCGACGTCGAGTTGTCCTGCAGCCGCGCCACCCACTTCGCCGCCTCGGTGTACATCACTCGGGTGTCGTTGAGCGACGTGAGCGCCAGGATCGCCGGGTACTCGAGCGGCGCGACGTTCTCGTACGGCGAGTACGACCGCATGTACTCGTAGACCTCTTTGTCCTCCAGCGGGTTCCCCCACTCGTCCCACTCGATGACGGTCAGCGGCAGCGACGGGTCGAGGATCGACGTCAGCGGGTCTACGAAGGGCACCACCGCCAATATCCCGCTGAACAACTCGGGCGCGAGGTTCGCGACCGCACCGATCAACAGACCGCCGGCCGAGCCTCCCTCCCCCACCAGCTGCGCCGGGGTTGTCGCCCCGGTCTCGACGAGATGCCGCGCGGAATCGACGAAGTCGGTGAAGGTGTTCTTCTTGGTGAGGGTCTTGCCGTTCTCGTACCAGTGCCTGCCCATCTCGCCGCCGCCGCGGATGTGCGCGATGACGAAGACGACACCGCGGTCGAGCAGCGACAACCGCGCGATGGAGAACCCGGGATCCATGCTCGCCTCGTACGAGCCGTACCCGTAGAGCAGCGTCGGCGCCGGCCGCGACACGCCTTTGCGACTCACGATCGACAGCGGAATCTGCGTGCCGTCACCGGCGGTGACCCACTCGCGCTTCTGCTCGTAGTCGGCCGGGTCGTAATCGCCCAGCACCACTTGACGTTTGAGCAGGATTCGCTCACCCGAGGTCACGTCGAGGTCGATGATCTCACTGGGTTCGATGAAGCTGGTGTAGCCGATCCGCAGGCGCGGGGCCGCCCACTCGGGATTTCCGGCCAGGCCGACCGACGACAACGGTTCGTCGAACGTCAGTTCCTGAAACGACACGTCCGACGAGCTCGCCGCACCGCGGATGTCGGCGATCGCGATCCGCGGGGTCGCCGCACGTCGGTAGCTGAGCACCAGTTGATCGGCGAACGCGTCGACGCCCTCGATCCGCGACTCCGCGTCGTGCGGGATCAGGACGCGGGTCGCGGTCGGATCATCGACCGGGGCGTCGAGGAGCTCGAAGTTCTCGGCGTTCTCGTTGTGGGTGATGAGGAATCGGTCCTCGCCACCGATCACGGCGTGCTCTACGTCGTACTCGACACCGTCGCGGCGTGGCCAGATCACCTGGAACTCACCGGTCGGATCGTCGGCCGGGAGGACGTGCACCTCGGACGTGATCTTCGACCCGAGCCCGATCAAGAGGTACTTGTCGCTGCGCGTTCCGCCGATGCCGACCCAGAACCGCTCGTCGGGCTCGTGGAACACCTTCACGTCGTCGGTACCGGCGCCGAGATCGTGGCGCCACACGGTGTCGGGACGCCACGCGTCGTCGACGGTGAGGTAGAAGATGTGGCGACCGTCGTGCGACCACGTCGCGCCCGGAGCGGTGTTCTCGACCGTCTCGGCGAGTAGCTCACCGCTGCGAAGATCCTTGAAGCGCAGGGTGTATCGCTCGTCGCCCACCTTGTCGACGCTGTAGGCCAGCATCGTTCCGTCGTCGGTGACCGAGAATGCGCCGAGGCTGTAGAAGTCGGTGCCTTCGGCGTCGAGGTTGGAGTCGAGGAGCACCTGTTCGCCGGGCAGCGGGTCGTCGCCGGACACTGTCGGCGGATCCCAGTCGTCGTCGGCGGTGATCGGCGCACGGCACCGCAGTGCGTACTGCTGCCCCTCCACCGTCCGGGCGTAGTACCAGTACTGCCCGCGACGCGACGGCACCGACATGTCGGTTTCCTGCGTGCGCGACTTGATCTCGCCGTAGATCGCGGCGCGCAGGTCGGCGAGCTCGGCGGTGTCGGCCTCGGTGAGAGCATTCTGCGCCTCGAGATACGCGATGACCTCCGGATCGTCCTTCTCACGCAGCCACTCGTAGTTGTCGACGACCTCGTCACCGTGGTGCACCCGAACGCTGGGCACCTTCTTCGCGACGGGCACGGCCTGCTTCTCGGTCACTGTTCTCCCTCCGGCCAGTCGGCGAACGACAGACCTGAAATACGTTCATAGGCTTCGATGTAGCGCGCCCGGGTGCGCTCGGCGATGTCGGCGGGCAGCGGGGGCGGCGGGCCGTCGGCGCGACGGTCCCATCCCGAATCCGGACCGGTCAGCCAGTTGCGCACGATCTGCTTGTCGAAACTGGGCTGCACCTCCCCCGGACGATAGGTCTGTGCATCCCAGTACCGCGAACTGTCAGGGGTCATCACCTCGTCGGCGAGCACCAACGACCCGTCGGCCGCGGTTCCGAACTCGAACTTGGTGTCGGCAAGGATGATCCCGCGCTGCGCGGCGAGCTCCGAACCGCGCGAATAGATCTCGAGCGTGGCGGTTCGGGCGGCCTCGGCGACCTCGGCACCGACCTTGACGACGACGGTGTCGTAGTCGATGTTCTCGTCGTGGTCACCGAGATCAGCCTTCGACGCCGGGGTGAAGATGGGTTCGGGCAGCTGCGAGGCCTCGCCGAGACCGCTCGGGAGCGCGATCCCGCAGACCTCGCCGGACGCCTGGTAGTCCAGCAGGCCCGACCCCGTCAGGTACCCACGGGCAACACATTCGACCGGCAGCATCGGCAGCCGACGGACCACCATCGACCGTCCCAGGAGTTCGGCGGGGATGCGCTCGTCGGTGGGACCGCCGGCCAGGTGGTTCGGCACGCCGAGGGCGTCGAACCAGAAGAACGTCATGGCGGTCAGGACGCGGCCCTTGTCCGGGATGGGCGTGGACAGGATGTGGTCGTAGGCCGAGATGCGGTCCGACGACACCATCAACAACGTCTCGTCATCGACTGCGTAGAGCTCGCGGACCTTTCCCGACGCCACGTGCTGATAGGACTCCAGTGATGGACGCATGGCTCCGAGGTTAGTCAGGGCGTGGCAGGCTGGAAGCGTGGACCATGCCCCCGCCGTGCGCATCACCTACTGCACGCAGTGCAATTGGCTGCTCCGCGCCTCGTGGATGGCGACCGAACTGCTGTCGACCTTCGGCTCCGATCTCTCCGGCGTGACCCTGATTCCGGGTACCGGCGGGATCTTCACCGTGGAGGTCGACGACAATTCGGTGTGGGACCGCAGACGCGACGGCGGCTTTCCGGACATCGTCACCCTCAAACAACGGGTTCGCGACGTGGCAGATCCGGATCGAGACCTCGGGCACGGCGACCGCAGCCGGCCTGCGGCGGCCACCGTCGACCACTCACCGAGCACTACGGAGGACACATGACAGACCAGGGGACATCAGGTGAGATCGTCGCGGCGCGCGAGTTGCTCATCGACTGCTTCGGGCGTATCGACGAGCTCGTCGGCGAGCTGACCGGCGATCTCGACACCCAGACTGCGACCTTCCGCCCCGAGCCGGAGGCCAACTCCATCGCGTGGCTCATCTGGCACTCGGCGCGTGTGCAGGACGACCACGTCGCCGGTGTCGCCGACGTCGACCAGGTGTGGCCGAAGTGGCGTGACCGCTTCGACCTCCCGTTCGACGATTTCGCGACCGGCTACGGGATGAGCTCGGAGGACGTCGGCAAGGTCGTCGTCGACGCGGAACTGCTGGCCGGGTACCACCACGACGTGCACGAGCAGACCGTCAACTATCTCGAGAAGCTGACGCTGGCCGAGCTCGAGCGGGTCGTCGACGAGAACTGGGATCCGCCGGTCACCGTGTCGGTGCGCCTGGTCAGCGTCATCAACGACGCGACGCAGCACATCGGCCAGGCCGCCTACCTCAAGGGCCTCGCCGCCAACTTCTGACGACACCCCGGCCGGAGTCGGCTCGACGTCAGGCGGCCAGGGCGGTCGCGAGGTTGTCGAACGTGCTGCCCCAGCCGCGGCGTGCGCCGTCCTCGGGTGAGATCGGTCCGGGCGCGCGGAGGTGGAAGGCCATCGTCGTCTGATCGTCGCCGGCGGCGGTCAGCGTCACCGTGCACACCGACACCGACGTGGGGTCGGTCGGATCGGCCCAGGAGAACACCAGCTTCTCCGGCGGCGTCACCTCGAGGTACTCCCCCGACGTGACACACTCCCAGCCGGCCGTGTCATCGACCATCACAGCCGAGAAACGTCCGCCCACACGGACATCGGACGTCGCGCGATCTGGCGGGATGCTCATGCCGACGGGGCACATCCACCCCATCTGCTCGGATTCGGTCCACGCCGCCCAGACGTCCGCGCGGCGTGCGTCGAAGGTGCGGGTGATGGTGAACTCGCGGGTCTCGGTTGCGGTGTCCTGATTCATTTCCGGGTGTCCTCTCGATGTGCTGTGGGTCGTGCGGGTTGTCGTCGTGCCAGTTGTGCGTCGAGGCGATCGAAACTTCTCGACCAGAAGACCCGGTAGCGCTCGATCCAGTCGTCGGCCGCCGAGAGCGGGGTCGCATCCAACGTGCACGGCCGGTACTGCGCGTCCCGACCGCGATTGATGAGCCCGGCGGCCTCGAGCACCTTGAGGTGCCGCGAGATGGCCGGAAGGCTGATGTCGAACGGCTCGGCCAGCTGCGACACCGTCGCCGATCCTCCGTCGGCCAGCCGGGCGAGAATCGCCCTGCGGGTCGGGTCGGCCAACGCGGCGAACGTCGCGCTGAGCGTGTCGGTGGCCATTCCCGCTCCTTCGATAACCGATCAGTTAAATAACTGATCGGTTAAATATGCGCCGACTGCCACAGGCTGTCAACACCTGGGTGAAAACTCCCCGGTCGCTCTTGCGGCGACCCGCGGCCGATCTACAGGATCGGCGCTGGCGCGTAGCTCGCTGCGTCCGGATACCGCGCGACCAACGTCCCGACCGCGTCGACCACGTCGGCCACCTGCTGTTCGGCGGCCCCGATGAACGCGGCCTTGTCGGCGAGCGCGGCGTCGAGCGCGGCCCGGTCCAACGGGAGCCGGTCGTCGGCGGCGAGACGGTCGATGAGGTCGGGCTCGCGACCCTGCTCACGCATCGCGAGTGCGACGGCGACCGCGTTCTCCTTGATCGCCTCGTGCGCGGTCTCGCGTCCCACGCCCGCACGCACGGCGGCGATGAGGACCTTGGTGGTCGCGAGGAACGGCAGGTAGCGCGCGAGTTCCTTCTCGATCACGGCCGGGTACGCACCGAACTCGGCCAGCACGGTCAGGAAGGTCTCCATCAGCCCATCGATGGCGAAGAACGCGTCCGGCAGCGCGACGCGGCGCACCACGGAGCAGAACACGTCTCCTTCGTTCCATTGCGCGCCTGCGAGTTCGGCGGCCATGGAGCCGTACCCGCGCAGGATCACCGCGAGGCCGTTGACCCGCTCGCAGCTGCGGGTGTTCATCTTGTGCGGCATCGCCGAACTGCCCACCTGGCCGGGCTGGAAGCCCTCGGTGACGAGTTCGTGTCCCGCCATCAGCCGGATGGTGTGCGCCAGCGACGACGGGCCCGCGGCGACCTGCACCAGCGCCGAGACGACGTCGTGGTCGAGTGAGCGCGGGTAGACCTGCCCCACCGAGGTCAACGCGTGCGAGAAGCCCAGGTGCGCAGCGACCTTCGACTCCAGCTGCGCCAGCTTCGCGGTGTCGCCGTCGAGCAGGTCGAGCATGTCCTGCGAGGTGCCCATCGGCCCCTTGATACCGCGCAACGGGTACCGGTCGATCAGCTCGCGCAGCCGCGTCAGCGACACCAGCAGCTCGTCGGCGGCCGACGCGAAGCGCTTGCCCAGCGTGGTGGCCTGCGCGGCGACGTTGTGGCTCCGTCCGGCCATCACCACCGACGAGTACTCCGCTGCACGGTCGGCCAGACGGGCCGCAACGGCGACACCGTGGGCGTGCACGTGCTGCAGCGACCGCAGGATCTGCAACTGCTCGACGTTCTCGGTGAGGTCGCGGCTGGTCATGCCCTTGTGGATGTGTTCGTGGCCGGCGAGGTCGTTGAACTCCTCGATGCGCGCCTTCACGTCGTGCCGGGTGACCCGTTCGCGGTCGGCGATCGACGCCAGGTCGATCTGGTCGACGACGCGCTGATAGTCCTCGATGACACCGTCGGGCACATCGACACCGAGTTCCCGCTGCGCCGAGAGCACCGCAATCCAGAGCTGACGCTCGAGGGAGATCTTGTGCTCGGGCGACCACAGCGACACGAGATCGGCCGATGCGTAGCGGCCGGCCAGGACATTGCTGATGCGGGGTTTGTCAGACACGCCGCTCATTCTGCCCTGCTGCCCAGTCGACGTCCGTAGCTGCCCAGTCGACGTCCGCAACCGCCCAGTCGACGGGGTTACGTGCCCAACTGACGG
>NZ_JAEMTF010000215.1:0-793 GCF_016462415.1 Williamsia sp.
AATCCGGATGGCGCGGTCCGTCAGCCCAAGAGCACATGCTCGGGATGGTCGCGCGCAGTGCCCCCACCAGGGCTCGAACCTGGGACCTGCGGATTAAAAGTCCGTAGCTCTACCAACTGAGCTATAGGGGCGCGGAGAATCAGGATACTTGGCCCCGTCGGAGCGGTCGGGGCGGGCGCGGCACCGGTGGTGGTTTGAGGAATTGGGGGTCGATAACCTAAGCTATCGAAGCTCCCAACGCGCTTGCGTTGACGAGTACCCCGAAGAGATTCGGCTTTGGCCCCCATCGTTTAGCGGCCTAGGACGCCGCCCTTTCACGGCGGTAGCACGGGTTCGAATCCCGTTGGGGGTACGACGCAACGGCGGCAACGTCGGAGCAGCAGGAAAGCAAGGCCCTGTGGCGCAGTTGGTTAGCGCGCCGCCCTGTCACGGCGGAGGTCGCGGGTTCGAGTCCCGTCAGGGTCGCCAAACGGCGACGCAAGGTAGTTCAGTGCCGTCCCGGCCAGGTAGCTCAGTTGGTACGAGCGTCCGCCTGAAAAGCGGAAGGTCGCCGGTTCGATCCCGGCCCTGGCCACCACGTTTCACGAATTCTCAGCGCTGTCGCCGCCCACTTCCGTCTTGGTGACGAAGGGTGACGTCATGGCCCGTACGAGTGCGCCGTAGCTGACACCGAACGCGATCTCGTCACCGACGGCGGCCTCATGGTCACCCAGGTCGACCACCAGATGATCGCTGCTCATCCCGAGGATCGTGATGCCCTTGGGAGGCTGCAGACCGTCGGGGTCCACATCTT
>NZ_JAEMTF010000215.1:803-1450 GCF_016462415.1 Williamsia sp.
CCAGCGCCAGGATGGCCTGGTGCACGGTCCCGCCGCCGGTGCGCACCGGCGCCTCGCCGAAGGCCGCCTGCGCGCGGTCCCCCCATGGCTGCGCCGGTTTCATGGCGACCTCGATGATCTCGGCGGTCAAGGTGAAGACGTCGGTGTGCAGGCCGGGGATCGGGGTCCGGTACAGCGGATCGAGACCGAGCAGGATGGCTTCGCCGAGCCGGAGTTCGTCGATCCGCCCGACATCGTGGGTGTGCAACGCCCAGTTCAGGTTCGCCGAGTTGCCACCGGAGACGACGTCGAGCGAGATCCCGTGCAGCGCCTCGATATCGTCGGCCAGCCCGCTGAGCACGCCCATGTTCCGGTCGTCGGGCACGACACCGTTCTGGCAGGCCAGGTTCGCGCCGAGGCCGACGAGACGCAGCGAGGTGTGGCCGAGAACGGCGCGCACCGCCTCGGGAGCCGCCTCGACGGAGATGCCCTCGCGCAGGTCACCGAGTTCGACCACCAGCACCACGGCGTGTATCCGGCGCTGCTCGGCCGCGGCCTGATCGAGCGCCGCCAGCACGACCGCCTCGGTGTTCAGGCTGACATCGGCGATGTCGACGACCGAGGCCACCTGGCTGAGCATGGGAGAGCGGATCAACGTGCGCAGCGCC
>NZ_JAEMTF010000215.1:1460-2303 GCF_016462415.1 Williamsia sp.
TCCACCCGGGAATCACCGAGGCCGCCGGCTCCGCCGCGCAGCATCGCCGCGCCGACTGCCGGCGAACCCAGGACGGCCTTGGTGATCCCGGTGACCCGGATGCCCGACACGTCGAGCAGGTCGACCAGGGTCCGCGTGTTCTGCTCGACCTTGTCGAGATCGGTCTCGATGCGAAGTGTCACACCGGGGTGGAGATATCGGCCACCGCCGCGAGCGCGGGGAAGGCCGTCAGCACCATGTCGACCAGATCCGACGCGGGGCGCGTCAGGGGATCGGTGACCGGAAGTCCGAGCTGCGCACGGTGTTCGGAGATCGCGGTGCCCAGTTCGTCTTCGGTCATGTCCTCGTGGTTGATCGTGACCCCGATGACACGGGTGTCGGCGAACGCCTCGATCAGCGCGATCTCGCTCGCCGCGGTCGGCATCGGCACCATGGGGAAGTCGCCGAGCACCGTGCGCTTCGGCGCGTGCTGCACGATCACTGCTGCGGGACGGCTGCCCCGCAGGATGTGCGCCGATGTCAGGTACGCGGGGTGGCTCAGTGCGCCCTGGCCCTCGACCACGATCACGTCCGGGTCTTCCCCCTCGAAGGCGGCGACGACCTGGTGCTCGACCTCGCCCGAGCAGAACTGGGGAACCAGCGCGTCGAGTGCGACGCCGTACTTCCCGCCCTGGATCAGGGTGGTCTGACCGGTGCCCACCATGACGGCGTGGATGCCACGCGCGTTCAGCGCCTGGACCAGCAGGGTGGCCGTGGTGCGTTTGCCGATCGCCCCGTCGGTGCCCAGGATCGCGATCCGGGGACAGCTGACGTCGAAGATCCGGCCCGAGAACAGGTGCAGAT
>NZ_JAEMTF010000216.1 GCF_016462415.1 Williamsia sp.
CGGCGACGTCCCGTTCCGTCCCTCGCCCACGCTCGAGACGATGTGGGCGAGCCGTAGTTTCGATCTCGACAGCTATAACTACAGCCGACCTGCGTACGGTCGATTCGCCTCAACCGGTCACTGACACCCGAGAAGCTCTCGGCGGCCGCTCGGGCGTGGTGTCGACGCGGCGACGTCGGCGATGTGCGGCCGAATCCATCGCAGCGACAACGATCATGTGTGGTGCGGTCAGTGCGAGCAGGACAACGATGGCCATCGCCACCGCGCCGGTGGTCGAGCCGTAGCCGACCACGACACCGACCACGGCCGCGAGGGTGGCGTAGGCGCCCAGGGTGGCAGGAACCGCATGACGGATGGTCGCCATCCATGCCTGCCGTGTAGTCGATGATCGGCGGTCGTCGGCCAACTCACGTGCCACGAGACGCGCAATGTGCCTGGGGCCGTGCCACAGTCCGAACCAGAGCGCGAAGGCGACCAGCGGCGCCACCACCGACCCGACCACGCCGATCACGGCGAGGTCGACCAGGATCAACCATCGCCGCTCGACGACGAGGAGATGTGCAGACACCAGCGCACTCGCTGCCCAGATCCCGATCAGGACGAATCGGATTGTGCCGCTGCTGAACAGGTCGGCCAACGACGGCGACAGTGTCCGCAGTGTCTCGTCCCATCCCGGCCCACCCCGGGCGAGGGGCAGTACCAGAGCGCCGGCTCCGGTGAGGAGCAATGCAGTTCGCCGAAAGACACTGGTGCCGAACGGGATGTCCATCGTCTCGACCTCGCCGAGTCCGAAATGCACGATGCTGGCCACGATCATCAACGCCAATGGCAACGCTCCACCCCAGTGCAGGACTGTCCACGCCGCTGCTGCGAGTGCTGCATACCCGACGGTGGCGGTGACCGCCCGCACCGCCAGTACGTCCGCGGCCAGCAGGTGATCGACCGACCCGTGCGGTACGCCGAGCACCAGGCCCAGCGCGATGAGCGCGACGTGGACAGCGGTGGCGTCGGCCATCAGATGATCGGCCAGCACCGCCACGATTGCTCCGGTTATGAGAGCGACGCGGGTCACGGTCGCTGTGAAGCGAACGGCGCCAACGGATTCTGTGGAGTACACGTCGCCAGTATGCGCGTCACGCGTCGAGAACCGAGGTCACGAACGCGTCACGGTTTGTGATCCACATCACGGTTTGACGCCAGAAATCATGAACCATTGATTCATTACTGGACTAGGCGTTCATTTGTCATGTGGGCGTTCGCGACTGCGAACGGAGCTCGAAAACCGCAGAACCGAAAGTCGAGTCCGATGATTCCCGACGTATTGACCAAGGGGCAGTTCGACACCGTCTACAACGTGCTGTCCCTCGCGATAGCCGCCCAACTCTTCACGGCGGTGTTCCTACTCGCGGTGCAACCCCGTGTGCTGCAACGATATCGACAGGCGCTGGTCATCTCGGCGATCGTGTGCGGGATCGCGGCCTACCACTACTTCCGCATCTTCGGATCGTTCAAGGCGGCCTTCGTCTCCGACGCGAGGGGCGGCGACGGCACCTACACCCAGGCGATCGGCGAGTCCTTCAACGAGGGCTACCGGTATGTGGACTGGCTGCTGACCGTGCCGCTGCTGCTGACCGAACTCGTGGTCGTGCTGGCGCTCGCCCGCAAGCTCCAGGCGTCGCTGCTGTGGCGGTTGATCCCGGCATCGGCGCTGATGATCGCACTCGGCTACCCCGGCGAGCTCAGTTCCGACAACGCGACGCGCCTCATCTGGGGCACCCTGTCGACCATCCCCTTCCTGTACATCCTCTACGTGCTCTTCGTCGAGCTGACACGATCGCTCGACCATCAGTCGCCGTCGGTTCGAATGACTGTGTCGCGCATGAGGATCCTGTTGTTCGCTGCCTGGGGGGTCTACCCGATCGCGTACCTGCTGCCGGTACTCGGCGGTGACGGGGCGATCGCCTGGGTCAGCAAACAGGCCGGCTACTCGGTCGCCGACATCGTGGCCAAATGCCTGTACGGCATCCTCATCTACCGCATCGCCCGGCTCAAGTCGTTCGCCGATGACGCCGGCTTCGCCGAATCGGAGGGCAAGGGGGAGCTGGACGGGACGCACGAGGAGATCATCGAGACCCGCCACTGACCCAGGCCGGACACGGACCCGAGACCCGGACGCAGTCTTCCTGCGTGCGGGTCTCGGGTTCATTCGACGTGCCGCCGTGTCCCTAAACTGAAACACGTTCTAGTCTGTCGGGTGTGGACGTGACATTCGAGGACACCGCA
>NZ_JAEMTF010000006.1:0-1638 GCF_016462415.1 Williamsia sp.
TGGCGAGGTAGGTGCGGTTGGTGCGGTCGAGCAGGAAGGAGATGTAGTACTCCTCGGCGATGTCGCTGGCCTCGGCGACGAGGAGCTTCTTGACGACGTGGCCCTTGATGTCGAGTCCGAGGATCGACTCGGCGTTGGCGGTGGCCTCCGCGACGTCCTTGGAGTACTTGACGCCGCCGGCCTTGCCGCGGCCGCCGACCTTGACCTGAGCCTTGACCATCACCGGCTTGCCGATTTCCTCGGCGATCTGTGTTGCCCCGGCAACCGTGTCGGTAACACGGCCGGCCGATGTGGGAACTTCGTGCTTGGCGAAGAGTTCCTTCGCCTGGTATTCGAAGAGATCCATTCAGCTCACCATCTCGTAGGTTTGCCCGCGGTATCGTCTGTTTCTCGCACGGGCCACATCGGACTTTAACGCTGGTCACAACGGCCACCGAAAGCACACCCGGTGCATGTGCCCCAGATCACTGGTGGCCATGGCGGACGGACCGCCCGAGTGATCGTTCTGGGATGGGCACCACTGACCGATTTGTCTGTGATCCAGCTCACAATGTCACATTGGTGTTCGCGCGCGGTTGCACACGCTGCAATCATTTCGTTACCGTCGCCAGGGCAGTCGGTCACGGCTACATCACACGCGGGGAGATCGTTGATCGACGATCCCCATATGTAGCCGGAAGCGATTTCCACCACCAGCCCACGTCAGGCGCATGAACACGGCCGTGGCGTGAGTCGAATCGGAAGGTGTTTCTCTTGGCAGTACGCGGGAACTCGAGCGCGGCCCCGGCCGCGTTCGACGCAGCGGAGATCACCTCGATCATTCCCATCGACTGGGATTTCGCCGAGTGGAACGACGCGCCCGTCGACGCACCGCACGATCCGACCCCCACGCGCAGCACTCCCCGCCGCGCCCCGTTGCCTGCCGAGGTCACGCAGGACATCCTCATCGCCGAGTACGAATTCGACGAGACCGCGCACGAACACCCCTTCGCAGTCCGCGGCGCCGAGTTCGACGACTTCGACTTCGTTCCCGGGCCGACCCCCGCCCCTCGCAAGTCCGGCGGTCGCCACCGCATCGCCGCTCCGCCGCATGCCCTCAAGGGCCGGGCCGCGCTGCTGGCCGTCGCCGCAGGCGCGGCTGTGGTCGCCGCCACCGGCCAGTTGCAGTCCGGATCGGCCACCGACACCAATCGGTCCGCCGAACCCGCCACCGACGCCGTCAGCCCCGCTGCCGCGGTCGGCCCCGTCGCACCCTCGGCCGGCGACGCCGGAGTGGTCGAGTCCGCTCCCCCGGCCGACATGCGGAACTTCACCGACCAGCTCCAGGCCGGCGACAAACTGGCCCGCGATGCCGCCGCCGCCGACGCCGCGTCACGGAAGCCGCTGTTCGCCTCGCCGGTGACCATGGGCGCCTATCAGTTCACATCCTGCTTCTGCGGTCGCTGGGGCACCTTCCACGGCGGCATCGACTTCGCCGCCCCGCTGGGTACCCCGATCCACGCTGCCACCGACGGCATCATCAAGGAGGCCGGTCCCGCATCTGGGTTCGGCAACTGGATCCAGGTCCAGGCAGCCGACGGCAGCATCACGATGTACGGCCACATGGCCTCGAGCGGCGTGCTCGTCACCAAGGGCCAG
>NZ_JAEMTF010000006.1:1738-10268 GCF_016462415.1 Williamsia sp.
CATCACGATGTACGGCCACATGGCCTCGAGCGGCGTGCTCGTCACCAAGGGCCAGAAAGTCACCGCAGGCGACATCATCGGCCTGGTGGGGAACGAGGGGTTCTCCACCGGACCGCACGTGCACGTCGAGGTCTGGAAGAACGGGACAACCAAGATCGACCCGATGCCGTGGTTCGCCCAGCACGGCGTGCGGCTGTCCGCCTACACCGGCTGACGACTTCGCCTGGCTAGAGCTTCTCGATCGGCAGGCCACCCAGCGACATCAGGGTGATCCGTCCCCCGCTGCCAAAGTCGAACGTCACACGCTCGGTCGCGCCGGACCCCTCCTTCGCCACGACCTTGCCCATCCCGTACTTGGCGTGGTTGACCCGATCACCCACCGCCACCGACACCTGGCTGTTGCGTCCTCGGGTGGGGCTGGCCGAATACGAGCTGCGCCCGCGCTGCGAGCCGCCGCCGTCGTCCGACCGGTACGACCCGGCACCGAAGAACCCACCCGAACTGCCGAACGACCGCTCGCGGCGGCGCGGCTCGGTGCGCCGCCAGTCGATGAGGTGTTGCGGGATCTCCTGTAGAAAACGCGATTCCGGGTTCGAGACCGGCTGCCCCCACGCCGAGCGGACCATCGACCGCGTGAGGTAGAGCCGCTTGCGCGCGCGGGTGATGCCCACATAGGCGAGTCGTCGTTCCTCGCTGAGCTCCTGCGGGTCACCCAGCGACCGCAGATGCGGGAACTGGCCGTCCTCCCAGCCGGTGACGAACACGACCGGGAACTCGAGTCCCTTCGCGGTGTGCAGCGTCATCATGGTCACCAGACCGGCCGTGCTGTCGGGCACCTGATCGGCGTCGGCGACGAGTGACACCCGCTCGAGGAACGCCGCGAGCGACCCCGGCTCGGGCAGACCGTCCTCCGGGTCGGGCCGGTCCTCCTCGGGGATGCCTGCGGCGTCGGCGCTGAATTCCCTTGCCACCGATATCAATTCGTTGACGTTGTCCAGGCGTGCGCCGTCCTGAGGATCACTCGAGCCCTCGAGTTCGTCGCGGTAGCCCGAGCGGTGCGCGATGGCCTCGACGAGCTCGCCGATGTCGGCCGCCTCGTTGCCCGCGTCGACAGAGGCGACGTCGGAGTCGGGTCCGTCCGAGGCGCCGAAGACGGTGAGGAAGTCCGCACGCAGGTTCTCGATGAGGTCGATGAACCCGGCGATCTGCTTGTTGGCCCGTGTCTGCAGCAGCGGCACCTTACCCGCCGCGGCATCGATGAGGGACTCGTAGAAGCTGAGGCCGGAGTTCTCCGAATGCACTGCGACACAGGCCTGTGCACGGTCGCCGATGCCCCGTCGTGGTGTGTTCAGGATGCGTCGAAGGCTCACGGTGTCGTCCGGATTGGCGACCACACGCAGGTACGCGACGATGTCGCGCACCTCCTTGCGCTCGTAGAAGCGCACGCCGCCGACGACCTTGTAGGCGATACCGAGCCGGATGAAGATCTCCTCGAGGGATCGCGATCCGGTGTTGGTCCGGTAGAACACGGCGACGTCGGAGTAGTTGAACTCACCGGAGTCGCTGAGGGAATCGATCTCCCCGGCGATGAACGACGCCTCTTCGTGCTCGTTGTCGGCCACGTATCCGACGATCAGTTCCCCGTCGCCGGCGTCGGTCCACAGCTTCTTCTCGCGGCGGTTGGTGTTGCGGGCGATGACCGCGTTCGCCGCCGACAGGATCGTCTGGGTGGACCGGTAGTTCTGCTCCAGCAGAACGGTCTCGGTGTTCGGGAAGTCGCGCTCGAACTCCTCGATGTTGCGGATGGTCGCACCGCGGAACGCGTAGATCGACTGGTCGGCGTCGCCGACCACGCACAGCTCCGACGGACTCACGCCGCCCTCGCCGGTGCCCACCAGTTCGCGCACGAGGACGTACTGGGCGTGGTTGGTGTCCTGGTACTCGTCGACGAGGACGTGCCGGAACCGCCGGCGGTAGTACTCCGCGATCTCCGGATGGGCCTGTAGCAGTGCCACGGTCTCACCGATGAGGTCGTCGAAGTCGAAGGCGTTGGCCGCACTGAGCCGACGTTGGTACTGGGTGTAGATGTCGGCGAGCGTGGTCGAGGTGTCGTCGTCGGCCTCGGACGCCTGGGCCATCGCCACCTCGGGGGTGATGAGCTCGTTCTTGAGGTTCGAGATGTGGATGCCGGCGCCGCGGGGGCTGAACTTCTTCGGGTCGAGATCGAGATCCCGGACGATCATGGCCAGCAGGCGTTTCGAGTCGTCGGCGTCGTAGATGGAGAAGTTCGAGTTGCGGCTGGCGATGAGGCCGGCCTGGGCGCGCAGGATGCGCACACAAGTCGAGTGGAAGGTCGACACCCACATCCGGTTCGCGCGCGGCCCCACCAGGTCGATGACGCGTTCGCGCATCTCGGCGGCGGCCTTGTTGGTGAACGTGATGGCGAGCACCTCGCCGGGCGAGACGTCGCGCTGGGCGAGCAGATAGGCGATCCGTCGGGTCAGGACGGCGGTCTTGCCCGATCCGGCACCGGCGACGATCAGCAACGGACCGCCCGTGTGCATCACCGCACGCCGCTGCGGTGGGTTCAGTCCGTCGAGCAGTTCCTGGGCGCGCGCGCTGATCTGCTCGCCCCCGGCGTCGCCGGACGAGCCGGGACGGTGGGCGATCGGCAGCGCGGTCTGGTCCGCGGAGGTGGGGGTTTTCATCGGTGTTCGACGTTACTCCGGTCCTCGGACACCGACCTGAACGCTCCGCGGGTCGCCACCCCGGGTACGATTTGCCGCGATCTGCCGGTCGGGGTTCCGGCGGACTCGGCGCCGGGGGCAGGAGCTCATGAGGACCATCGACCGCAGGTACGTCAGGCCGGTCGCGTTCACCGCCGCCGCCATCGTCGCGCTGATCGTGGTGGTCGTCGTCATCGTGTTGCCCAACCGCACCTCGGGGTCGGCCGAATCGAGTGCCGCCTTCACCACCACCCGCGCGCTGGACCGGGCGACCGGGCCGTTCGCGGTCGCGAACGCGGCCACCTACAGCGGGACCGTGACCGCCGGGGAGTTGCGGATAGGACTCGACGGTCTGGCGGTCTCGGCCGCCGGCGACGCCGCGGGCACGATCGCCGTCGACGACACCTCGGCCGACTACCGCCAGGTGGGGCCCAGCGCCATCGCCCGCGGCGGGGAGAAGTTCTGGCGCGGGGTGCTCGGCGATTCGGCCCCCTCGGTCCCGAGATCGACCGACTGGGCGCACCTGGATCAGACCCGTTTCCCCGACCTCGCCGACCTGTTGACACCGTCACGCCTCGCGGCGTCGCTGAGCGGTGACCAGCGGGGCGCATCGAGGGGCTCCGACGCCATCCCGGACGCGCGCTCACCGGCGGTCACCGATCCGGCGGTACGTCGGACCTCGGACACGACTCTGGTCAGCGGCGAGGTCACCGTGACCACCGACGACGCGGGCACCGCACTCGTGGGCGTCCGTGGTCGGATCGGTGCCGTCACCGGCACGACGACCCGGACACCCGTCGTCGCCGACGTTCGCATCGTCGCCCGTGACGCCTCGGCGGCCCAGGCGCTCTACGGTGACCTGTCGGCCCAGTCCGGTGAGCTCGCACGGTCGATCGCGCCGGGAGTCGCGTTGTCGTTGTCGCGCAGCACCGCGCGTCCGGCCCCCGGGGCCTGCACACCACCCAGCTGCGACGCCGACGTCTCGATCGTGGCGACCTCCGCCACCCCCATCGATGCGCTGACCGTCATCGCCACCGCGAACGTCGGCTTCGAGTCGCGGGGCCGGGCGGTCGGGCGCCCCTGCGTCCGGACCGTCACGTTGGGGCGCGGCGCGACCGCACGGTTCCGCTGCGCGGTGACCGCGTTGCCACGACCGAACGGCCCGTTCGCGGTCCGAGGCACGTTCACCGCGACCGTGTACGCCGAGACCCCACCCGCGACCATCACTGCCCGCGTGTCGGCCGGACGGACGATGTCGACCGCCCCGCCCACCGGGACGTTCCGGCGCGCCGGGGTCAAGACCGACACCGCAGCGGCCCGCTACGGAACGCAGATCACCGGACTGCCCTCGAACGTCGTCTACGAGGTCGGCGAGCAGGCGTTCGACGGCCGGGCCGATGACGGTGTGCTGCTGGTGACGCGCGGACCCGGGTACTCCGAACACCTGGACTCCGGTGGGGCGCTCGAATCGACGTGGCCCGGCTACCAGCAACTGCTGGCCCAGGCGCGAGCACAGAAGGCCGCCGCCGGGTCGACCCCGGTCCGCTGGGTGTTCGCCGAGAAGGACGCGGCGTCGGCGACCACCTCCGCGCTGAGCGCGAACGAGATCACCGGCATCGAGGTCGTGACGGTCCCGGCCGCCGGCTGACTCGTCGTCGTGGCGCTCAGAACAGCGCCGGGTCGAACACCTGGCCCACCTGACCCGCCGAGACGTGCAGGGCGAGTCCGGCGGTCAGCGGTCGGACGACGATGTCGGTGCCCGTACCGGATGCCTGGACGTAGAGCGGGTGGAGGCCGGCGCGCACCGGAGCGGTCACCGGCGCCCCGTTTCCGACGCTGACCGTGATGGTGCCGTCCGACGTCGCGCAGTACGGGATCTGCACCGTCCATCGCCATCCGATGAGTGGCCCGTCGAGCGGCAGGGCGGTCCGCGCGGTGATCTCCGGTCGATCGCATGCGCCCGAACCACCCGCGAACGATCGGGTGCGGGTCACCGCACCGGGGGTCATGGTGCCTGTCGGGCTCAGCACCTGAAGCCGGTCGGTCCAGTCGCCGAACTGCGGGCGGTTCGGCAGCCGGGCGAAGACCCGGCTGATCATGTTGTTGGGGTAGGCCACCGGGAGCAGCACCTCCAGCGGCACCGCCTGGTCGAACATCGGGGTGTCGGCGTTGGCGGTCAACGCCGCGCGCGCGTTGGCCAGATAGGACGACGTGGGCCCCTCGTGCCACCGCTCGGTGAACGCGACCGTGGAGACCACCGCGCTCACGGTCACCGCGACCATCCCGGCCGCGACCCCGATCCGCACCGGACGCCGGTCGAACACCCGTCGGGTCCGCTCGGTACCCCGCGGCGGCGCCGAGACGACCAGAGCGGCCGCGAGGGCGAGGACGACCGCGGCGTCGGGGAGATAGCGCAGCGTCTGCGAGAGCTCGAGGGCGGTGTCGGTGCTGCTGCGGTTCCAGCTGACCAGGGCCTGCGCGAGCACCACGTAGCCGGCCGCGACCACGACGATCGCACCCGCACCACGGCGCGCCCACAGCCCCACACCGACGAGTCCCAGGACCACGATCCAACCGATGACGATCCAGCCGGTCGTGGGAACGGCGAACGGCGGACTGGGGATCCAGCGATCCCACGTCCACGGCCCGCCCACGATGCCGGGGACGACGCCGCTGTCGATGGCGCGCCACGTCAGTCGGGCCGTCTGGCCCAGTGAGTGCTCGCCCGCGCCCGGTCGGGCGACGAGACCGAAGACCACCGCCCACACCGCCGTCACCCCGAGCAACGCGCACCGCAGTGCTCTGCCCCGGCGCAGCACCACGGGCAGCGCGCGCGTGGGTTCGTCGGGGCGCTGGGCGAGCTGGGTGAGACGGACGCAGAGGATCGCGGCGGCGAACGCGATCGGCAGGATGAGCGCCGACTTCTCGAAGAAGGCCAACGCGACGGCGCAGATGATCGCGGAGCGGAGGACGATCGTGCGCGGGCGCGTCGTCGGGCGGGCGCCGTCGCGCGGCCCGCGGCACAGCAGGATCGCGTCGGCCACGACCCACGCCATCGCCGCCTGCAGCGGCAGTGTGTTCAGCCCCGACGCCCACCACGCGAACGACGGCACGGTCAGCGGGGTGAACAGGTAGAAGGCCAGGGCCGCGAGGGTCGCCACCCGCGCTCCCGCGACGACCAGCAGCATCCGCGCGACCGCCAGCGAGGCGATGAGTTGGCCGACGAGCAGGGTCGCCGCGGCCACCGGCCAGCTCAGCGGCGCGAGGACGGTGGCGATCCCCGCCACCGCGAACGCCGCGGGCATGAAGTGGCCGTCGTGGTTGTGACCCAGGAACGCCCACGACCCGATGGGGTCGGACCCCGCACGGCCGATGAGGACGAGGTCGTCCCAGTAGAAGTCGCCACGCGCGGCCACCCAGGACCGCAGTACGAGCTGCGCGACGATCAGGACCGCCACCGCGACGCCGATCGTGCGGCGTCGCGACCACCCCGCGGGGCCGGCGACGTCGGTGTCGGAGACATCCGTGCCGGGAGCCGACCGCAGGAGTGCGGTGGAAAGCGCCATGGCCCAGTAGTACCAGTTCGCGCGCGCGGATCGACACAGTGATCGGCGCGCATCGCAGGTCATGGCAAGATCGGCCGGGTGGAGCACCCCGACGCCGATCAGCCGATCGACCTGAGCCAGTACCGCCTGTCGTCCGAGGTCGACGACCTGCCGGACGAGATCGACGACCTCCGCAGCGAGATCGATCGACTCGACGCGATCATCCTCGGTGCCATCAAACGGCGTACGGCGGTGTCGAAGAAGGTCGGGCGCACGCGGATGGCCTCGGGCGGACCACGCCTGGTCCACAGCCGCGAGATGAAGGTTCTGCAGCGCTTCTCCGAGCTCGGCCAGGAGGGTCACACCCTCGCGATGCTGCTACTCCGACTGGGTCGCGGACCACTCGGGCGATGACCCCGCCGGAGGACACGCAGAGCCCGCGGCGCGAGAACGTGGTGTTCATCCACTGGCACGATCTCGGCCGTCATCTCGCCTGTTACGGCGCGCAGGGGGTCGCCAGCCCGCACCTCGACGCGCTCGCCGCCGGAGGCATCCGGCTGACCGATGCCCACGCCGCCGCACCACTGTGCTCACCCGCGCGCGGAGCCCTCTTCAGCGGCCGGTACCCGCACTCCAACGGTCTGGTAGGCCTGGCCCACCACGGTTTCGAGTACCACGACGACGTACGCACGCTGCCGCAGTTGTTGACCGAATCCGGTTGGCAATCCGCGTTGTTCGGCATGCAGCACGAGAGCAGCGACCCGTACCGGCTCGGCTTCGAGGAGTTCGACGTCTCGGACTCGTTGTGCGACTACGTCGTCGAGCAGTCCCAGCGCTGGTTGCGCGATCGCACCGACAGTCGCCCGTTCCTGTTGACCGCGGGCTTCTTCGAGACCCACCGACCCTACCCCGCGTCGGACTACCCGCCGGACGATCCGGAGTCGGTGACCGTTCCCGGTTTCCTCCCCGACGCGTGGCCGGTCCGCGAGGACATCGCCGGACTCCAGGGCTCCATCACCAAGGCCGACGCGGCGGTGGGGCGCCTGCTCGCGACGGTGAACGAACTCGGGCTCGACGACTCGACGTGGATCGTGTTCATCACCGACCACGGGGTGGCCTTCCCGCGGGCCAAATCCACGCTTTACCAGGAGGGCACGGGCGTCGCCTGCATCATCCGACCGCCCGCGGGGCGAGGTGTCACACCCCGGGAGTACGACGATCTGTTCAGCGGCGTCGACGTCACCCCGACGATCCTCGACCTGCTGGGGCTCGACGTCCCCGAGTCGATGGAGGGGTTCTCGCACGCCGACGAACTCATCGCCACCGACGCCGCACCGGTTCGTGCGGAGTTGTTCACCGAGAAGACCTATCACGACAGTTTCGACCCCATCCGGGCCGTGCGGACCACTCGCTACAGCTACATCGAGAACTACGCCCGCCGACCGGCACTGAGCCTGCCGTTGGACATCCTGGACAGTCCCTCGGCGCGCGCGCTGGACGGTTCGCAGGACTTCCCGCGCGCCGAGCGCGAACTGTACGACCTCGACACCGATCCCTACGAGCGGACCAACCTCGCCGACGACGCCGCGTATGCCGACATCGTCTCCGACCTGGCGGATCGGTTGCACCGCTGGCGTACCGACACCGGGGACGAGCTGCCCGCCGAAGAGGTCGGCAACCGGATCGCCCACGAGTTCATGGCGCGCCATCATCAGCAGTTGCGGACCGAGGCCGCGCGCCAGGACCAGCGGTCGCTGCCCTCACGCCGCCCCCGGGGCGAACAACGCGAACTCAGAGAACACAGCACCGACAGCTGACTGCCGATTGTGTGGAAACCACGTGCGGTTACGCATGATTCCAACGCCATCTTCCACACAGTCAGCATGAGAGTTACGCGAGAACCTGCCGACTGTGTGGAAACGGGTTATCGAGTGTGCTCACCACCTGACGTAACCCTCACTGCGAAACAACGCACACTCGATGACACGGTTCCGCACCGTCGGCGCCCTGAAGTCGACCACCAATCAAGCCCAAAGCCGCCGACAGTGCGGAAAGCACACATCGAGTGTGCGTCGTTCACAACGCAACCCACGCCACGCTGTCAGCACACTCGATGGCGCTTTCCACACAGTCAGCACGTGGGGTTACGCCCGACATCCCTTGGCGCGCTTGCCACACGTCAGCATGTCGGGTTACGCAAGAACACCTGCCGACTGTGTGGAAACGGGTTATCGAGTGTGCTCACCACCTGACGTAACC
>NZ_JAEMTF010000006.1:10368-65662 GCF_016462415.1 Williamsia sp.
GCAACCCACGCCACGCTGTCAGCACACTCGATGGCGCTTTCCACACAGTCAGCACATGAAGTTCCGCCCGACATCCCTGGCGCGCTTTCCACACAGTCAGCACGTGGGGTTACGCCCGACACCCCTTGGCGAGGGTTGCGGGTCAGCGCTATGGGCGGGCCACGGTACGGAAACCTGTGTTGCCTGCCGATGATTCGATCGTGTTGTGGGAGCGCGCCGACACTCGATAGCGCGAGCAGTACGAGTCGTCGCAGAGATACGACCCGCCGCGCAGTACGCGGGAGGCTCCGCGGTCGGGACCGGCCGGATCGTGGCGCGGCGATCGGCGGTAGTACCGCGGGTCGTAGCGATCAGCACACCACTCCCACACGTTGCCGACCGTCTGCCACAGTCCGAACCCGTTGGGCGCGAACGACCGCGCCGGTGTCGTCGGGACCACCCCCACCCCGGACCCCGGCTCGGCCGGGAACGGCGCACCCCAGACGTCGGGGTCGTAGACGGCGCACCGCCGGACGCCGGGACCATCGACCAACTCGTCGCCCCATGGGAACCGCGCTGCGTGCAGACCCCCGCGCGCGGCGTACTCCCACTGCGCCTCGGTCGGCAGCGACCGCCCCGCCCAGTCGCAGTAGGCCCCCGCGTCGACGAACGAGACGTGCACCACCGGGTGGTCGGACCGGGTGTCGATGTCGGAACCGGGACCCTCCGGGTGCGCCCAGTCCGCCCCGCGCACCTCCAGCCACCAGGGCGTCGCGGGTGCCTGCCCGACCACGGTCGACTCGTCGGCGACCAGGGCACCGAACACTGCCGAGGTCCCCGCTCGTTCGGCGGACGTCCGATAGCCGGTGGCGTCGACGAACGTGGCGAAGTCCGCGGTGGTCACGGCGGTCTCGTCGATGACGTAACCACCCACGTCGATCGTGTGTAGCGGCAACTCGCCGTCGGCAGGCAGACCGTCACCGTGCGCGTCGCCCATCACGAACGTGCCCCCTGCGATCGGACACTGGTCGATCGAATGGCGAGGGCCGGCGTCCGCCGCATGGCCGGTCGGCGCGGCGACATCCTCGGGCGGGGCAGAGCCGCGACCGGGCATGCAACACGCGTCGCTCATCGCCGGGTCAGTTCCGGGTCACGGGGTAGCCGTGGACCTCGGCATCGGCCCGGTAGCGCGCCACCCATTCCGCCGAGCGACCGTCACCCTGACGTTTGAGGGGTGGAGGCGGTGCCAGATCGGGATCGAGGCCCAGCTCGGTGAGCACCGAGGCGGTCGTCGACTGCGGCGACCGCACGAGCTCGGCGAACTCGACGCGGATCGGGTCGATCGCCTCGTCGTGGAACCATCTGTCCCAGGCCTGCTGTTGCGCAGCCAGTTCCGCGGCGAGGTGGGCGATCGCACCGGCGTGATACCGCGCGGCGTCGTCCCGCTCGGCGCCGGCGGTCACCGTCGGTCCGCCGCCGGACGGATCGTCGACCCAGGTCTGGGTCTGTACCGCCCGCCACATCGACACCGCCTGCGCCGCCACGTCGTCGCGGTTGACCAGGATGTAGGTGGGTTCCACCCCGAGCACGGCCCGGACGGCGGTGCGCAGATCACCGGTCGCATCGAGTCCGCTCGCGTGATCGATCAGCAGCGGGGTCTGGTTCCACATCAGCTTTCCGCCCCACACGCCGTTGGGCGTCGTACCCGCGTCCAGGATGTCGTCACGCCACCGCTGCGCCGACCGATCGTCGCCAGGGCCCTCGACCGCGGGGTGCAGCAGCTCCGCGACACCCTCGGGGTCCGGGCCTGCGTAGTCGGCGAACCAATCCTGCGACTGGGGCGGCAGTCCGGTGTCGGGTAGGTCCTCGAAATACTCGGCCGGACGCCCGGCGACCCCGGTCGCGGCCAGCGAGGCCACCAGCAGGGTGCTCCCGCTGCGTTGGCTCGCGCACACCAGATACGCCTGGTTCACAGCGGTCATGCGCTCAATATATGGACTCCGCAGCGACGCTTTCATGTCGGCGGGCGGTACTGCGCAGCGTGGTTCGAACTCGCCGCCCTCGCGCCGGGACAGGCCCACTAGTGTTGAAAGCGACAGCCACGAGCCGCACGCGCTTCACGAAGGGTCCATCCATGACCAGCGACACCGAGCACGGCCACGACAACCACACCGCGACCGACATCACCGGCACCCACGCCTGGCAGGAGCTGTCGGCCCACCAGGGGCACGTCTACGCGATGCACCTCCGTGAGGTCTTCGCCGTCGACCCCAAGCGCGGTCGCGACCTCGTCCTCGACGTCGGTGACCTGCACATCGACTACTCCAAGCACCGCGTGCTGCGCGAGACCATCGATCTGCTGCTGTCGTTGGCCCGTGAGGTCGACCTCGAGGGCAAGCGCGACGCGATGTTCTGGGGCGAGCACATCAACACCTCCGAGGACCGCGCCGTCCTGCACACCGCGTTGCGCCTGCCCGCCGAGGCGACGCTGAAGGTGGACGGCCAGGATGTCGCCGCCGACGTGCACGGCGTGCTCGACGCCATGGGCACCTTCACCGACTCACTGCGCAGCGGTGAGTGGAAGGGGCACACCGGCAAGGCGATCCGCACGGTCGTCAACATCGGCATCGGCGGCTCCGACCTCGGCCCGGCGATGGTCTATCAGGCGCTGCGCCACTACGTCGACACCGACATCCACTGTCGCTTCGTGTCCAACGTCGACCCGGCCGACCTCGTCGCCACCCTCGCCGACCTCGACGCCGAGACCACGCTGTTCATCATCGCGTCGAAGACGTTCTCCACCCTGGAGACGCTGACCAACGCGACCGCGGCCCGCAGCTGGCTGCTCCGCGAACTCGGCGTCGACGCCACGGACTCGAACAACCCGGCGGTGGCCAAGCACTTCGTCGCCGTGAGCACGAACGCCGAGAAGGTCGCCGCGTTCGGCATCGACACCGACAACATGTTCGGCTTCTGGGACTGGGTCGGCGGACGCTACTCGGTCGACTCCGCGATCGGGCTGTCGGTGATGGCGGCGATCGGCAAGGAGGCGTTCGGCGAGTTCCTCCACGGGTTCAACGTGATGGACAAGCACTTCCGGTCGGCACCGCTGCACCAGAACGCGCCGGTCATCCTCGGGCTGATCGGGCTCTGGTACAACAACTTCTGGGGCGCTCAGTCACGTGTCGTGCTGCCCTACTCCAACGACATGGCCCGCTTCGCCGCCTACCTGCAGCAGCTCACCATGGAGTCCAACGGCAAGTCGGTGGACTCGGCCGGTCACCACGTCACCACCGACACCGGCGCCATCTACTGGGGCGAGCCGGGCACCAACGGCCAGCACGCGTTCTACCAGCTGCTGCATCAGGGCACCCGCCTCGTGCCCGCCGACTTCATCGGGTTCGGCTCACCCACCGACGACCTGCCGGTCGACGCAGACGGGTCGGGGTCGATGCACGACCTGCTGATGAGCAATTTCTTCGCCCAGACCAAGGTGTTGGCGTTCGGCAAGACCGCCGACGAGATCGCCGACGAGGGCGTCGACCCGCACGTGGTGGCGCACAAGGTGATGCCCGGCAACCGGCCGTCGACGTCGATACTGGCGCCGGAGCTGACGCCGTCGGTGCTCGGCCAGTTGATCGCGCTCTACGAGCACCAGGTGTTCGTCGAGGGCGCCATCTGGGGCATCAACTCCTTCGACCAGTGGGGCGTCGAACTGGGCAAGACCCAGGCCAAGGAACTACTCGCCGTCATCGTCGACGCGGCATCGCCCGCGCCGCAGGATGATTCGTCGACCGACGCGCTGGTCCGCTGGTACCGGGAGCAGCGCGGACGCGACGCGTAGAGCCCGACCGTGACGCCTGCCCGGTTGTCGGTGGTCGACGACATGTTCTACCGCGGCCACCACGGTCGCGGCGTCGAGGTCGTCATGCAGGGCATGTGGCGGTTCGACGACCGTCTCGAGCCCGCCGAGCTGGCCGATTTCCACGCGCTGCTGGCCGCGAGTCCCCTCACGCGTCGGGTCGTCTCCCCCCGGGTGCCGTGGGCGCGCCGGTACTTCGTCGACGGCGCGGTGGTCGCCCCACTGCGCTTCGAGCCGACCCCGATCGCCGCGGACGGGATCCTCACCTGGTCCGACGAGCACGCGCAGGCGCGCCTGGACGTCGACACCGGTCCGGCCTGGGACCTCGCGCTGACGCACGTCGACGGCGGCGGCTCGGTGGTCAGTCTGACCTGTTCGCATCTGGTGTCCGACGGGTTGGGGTTGGTGTCGGAGGCCGACTCCGCGTCCGGCGGGTCGGCGCGCCCGGAGCCGAGACGGCAGCGTCCGGTCACCACGAGACCGTCGCGCCTGACCGACGACATCGCCGACGCCGTGTGGCTGTGGGTCCACGTGATCACCGGCATCCTGCGTGCACTCCTGCGCGGGTTGATCGATCCACAGGTCCGCGCGGAGCTGTTCGGCGCGCTGCGACCAGCACCCGCGCGTCCCACCCCCTCGGCTGCGACCACGACCGGACGGCAGGCGACCGCGGTGGTCGACATCGACGCCGCGGAGTGGGATCGATACGTCGCCGACACCGGGTCGACCTCGACCGCGGTCGTCGCGGTCCTCGCCGCCGATGTCGTCGGTGAACTGCGTGGGCCGGGCCGTGTCGACACCGTCGTGCCGATGGCCGGCGGCTCCGGGCAGGCCCTGACCGTGGCCGAGGTCGCGGTCGACTCCGGTGCCGACCCGGGTACCTGCGCCGCCGACCTGCGGGCCGCCTACGCCCGCGCCGGATCGGGTCGCGGGCTCGGTCCACCCGGCGGGATGCCCGCCGAACTCCTCCAGCTGCTCGGTGACCGCCTCGCACACGCCGTCGTGCCCGATCCCGGCGGACGCGACGCGCTGGTGTCGCCGCTCGGCGACCTCGGTACCGGCTTCGACGAACTCGCCGGCCATCGCTCGCGCGGACTGGCCGTGCGCTCGGCGTATCCACGATCGGACCAGACGGGGGCGGCGCAGTCGTCGACGCTGCTCGGGGTGTGGTCGGCCCGCAACTGCGGTCGTGTCGTGCTGTCGTTGGTCGCCCGGACCGACCCCGCCGGCCGGTCCCCCGCCGACCTGGTGCGCAGCGCCCTGGCCCACCGGGGACTGACCGCAACCGTGTGGTGAGACACGCCACGAAACGCGGGCGGGAGCCCTCCCGGTGGGGTCGACATCACAGACGAAATCCGTAGGGTCGGGCAGATGACCTCGACCGCACTCGCTTTCGAATGGACCGAGACCAACCGAATGTGGCTGATAGAGAACCCGATCCGCATCGTCGCCTATGTGGTGGCAGGCCTGGTGGTCCGCTTCTTCATCCACCGGGTGATCAACCGGGCGACCCGTCGGCCGACCATTGCCGGCGCAGGCGACCCGGGGGCGTCGCCCGCGCTGATCCGTCACCTCCGCGACCGCACACCCAAGGCATTGCGTGACCCCAAGGTCATCGAGCGCCGACAGCAACGCGCCGAGACGATCGGTTCGGTGCTGAAGTCCTGTGTGTCGATCGTGCTGCTGCTGTGGGTGGTCTTGTCGATCCTCAGTGTGTTGGGCGTCAACATCGCACCGTTCATCGCGTCGGCCGGACTGGTCGGTCTCGCGATCGGTTTCGGTGCACAGAACCTGGTCAAGGACTTCGTGTCCGGGGTGTTCATGCTGCTCGAGGACCAGTACGGGGTCGGTGACGTCGTCGACCTCGGCGAGGCGTCCGGTGAGGTCGAGAGCGTGGGGCTGCGGGTCACCACGATCCGCGACGTCGACGGGACCGTCTGGTACGTCCGCAACGGCGAGATCGTCCGCGTCGGCAACATGAGCCAGGACTACGCGGTTGCACGCGTCGAGATCCCGGTCGCGCCGAACACCGACATCGACCTGGCCCAACGCGTCGCACTCACCGCGGCCCAGGATGCGGTCTCGACCGAGCCGACCTCGACCTCGGTGCTCGGCGAGCCCGAGATGCTCGGGGTACAGGAGGTGTCGGCATCGATGGTCACACTGCGGATGTTGATCAAGACCCAGCCGAATGCCCAGTGGGCGGTCGCGCGGGTGGTCCGCAAGAAGGTGCTCGAGGCGTATGACGGCAACGGGATCGTCATGCCGGCGTTGGCCGGGGCGGTCGGCGCGGGCGGACCCGGCGGGGCCGAATAGCCCGACACCGGGCGGTCACCGCTTACGCTGCTTCCATGACGATGACGGTGAGAGCAGCCACCTCCCGGACCGTGCTGGTCGCGACCGTGCTCGCGGTGACCGCACTGGCGGCTGCGTGCACATCCGGTTCCGGGTCCTCGGACCCGACAGCCCCCGCCCGCCCGAGCACATCGGTCCCGGTGTCGGCGTCGGTGGTCGCACCCACCGGACCGGCGCAGCGCACAGCGGCCGCCACGCAGCTGAAGTTCGGTGAGAGCGCCTTCCTGCCCGCGAACGCCTTCCGGCCCAACGGCCAGCTCGCGATGTTCACCGTCACCGGGATCGAACCGGGCGTCTCCGGGGAGCTACCCGAGTCGGTGACCCACGGTGGCGTGCCGTTCTACGTCCATGTCACGGTCACCCAGCTGGGGACCCGGCAGCTCGATGTCCCGTCGACGGTCGGACTGGCAGGCAGCGCGGACGGGAAGACCGCGACACTCACCGAGACACCACCCGACGGCTTCGGCAAGTGCGTCGCCGCGACCGCGCCCAAGGACCTCGGACGCGGCAACTCGTACGCGACCTGCTTCATCGCGGTCGCCGATCCGGACACCGACCTCTCCCGGGTCGTCTACTGGGCACAGACCACCACCGACCCGGAATTCGACTACAAGGCCGCCCCGGTGGTGTGGTCGGACGGTTCGCCGCCACCGGCCGCGTCGACCTCGGCGCCGGCACCCACCAGCTGACCTAGGCGTAGTGGTGTGAACGGGTACGGACGGTGTTGCCGCCCGAGCGTTTCGCCTCGTACATCGCGGCGTCGGCGAGGTCGGTGAACAGCACCGTGGACATCACCGACTGACGGCCCGGGATCCTGCCGGAGAGGTGTACGACCCCGACGCTCGCGGTGACCGGCGGATCGCTGACCGCGGCGATGGTGTGCAGCACGTGGTTGGCCAGGCGGGTCGGTTCGGTCCAGCGCAGGCTGTCGGCGACGACGAATTCGTCCCCGCCGATCCGTGCGACGACGCCACTCGCCCCGACCGCGCCGCGGAGTCGCGCCGCGATCTCCGCCAGCACGCGGTCGCCGTGGCGGTGTCCGTAGCGGTCGTTGATCTCCTTGAAGTTGTCGAGGTCGGCGACCAGCACCGCCAGGCCGTGGGCGTTCTGTCGGCCCGCGGAGGTGATCCGTTCGAGCGCCCGCTCCAGACCGCGGCGGTTGAGCACGCCGGTCAGGGTGTCGACCTCCGACGCCGCCGCGTCGGAGGCGAGCATCTCCAACACGAACTGCGTCGCGATCGGGATGGCGATGCCGACCAGGACCGCCTGGATCACCGCCACGGCGATGGTCGACACGGCGGCCTGGTCGTCGCCGAGCAACAGGCCCGCCAGGGTCCCCGCGACGACGAACGTGAACGCGATGTGGGCGGTGAGCATCCGGGCGCCGTGGAAGAAGGCGATGTACCCACCGACGAGGCCGAACAATGCGCAGCCGGAGAGTCCACCGATCAGCTCCTCCCGGGCCACGCATGCGAGCGCGATGGCGACGTCGGAACCGATGACCCACCACCGGGACCGGTCAGCCGACGGCCACGGTAGGACCAGCCACATCAACGACAGCGCAACGCCGAGCACGGAGGCCACCACCGCGGCGGCGAAGCCGAACCCCGGCCGGGTGGCGGTGTCGAGAAGGGTGACGAGAGGGACGAGCGTCACCGCGCCCGCGGAGATGGCGAGCAGGACCCGGGTCGGCTCGATCAGCTGCCGGTCGCCGAGGTAGCTTCCGAACCATTCGAACTGGTCCTGCCGGTTCCACCAGTGCGAGAGGGCCCACCCCAGCTGGGCCAGCCCCACCTCGAAACGGATCACGCCCGGCTTCGAACGGCTGATCGCGAGTCACTCCCCCTCTGTCCGGCGGGGCCCCACCCCCACAGGCTGCACGAACTACAGTGATGTGCCACAAAAATACACTGTCACCCCACTGGTCGCGCTCACAGAAGGCGACGTGCCACCGATGCGGGAAGGTGACGCAACGCCGCGTCGATTCCGATCCACGGCCACGTGGGGACCACCGCACGCGTGGGTTCCCGTTCGATCGCGGACACGAGGGCCTTCACACCCTTGGCCTGACTCGTCATCAGAGTGGTCTTCACGCCGGCGTTGATGTCGGTCTGGATGTAGCCGGGCAGGATGACGCTGACCGTGATCGGCGACGACGCCAGCTCCGCCTGCAGTCCCTCGCCGAGCGCGGACAGGCCCGCCTTGGACGCCGAGTAGGCGGCCTGGGCCCTCGGGAGGCCGCGCACGGCGCTCATCGAGCTGATCAGCACGAGATGGCCGTGTCCCTGCGCCCGGAAGATCTCCATCGCCGCCTCGATCTGGGCGAGCGCACCGATGAGGTTGGTGGTGATGGTCTCGATGTTCGCGTCGGCGCGACCGGTGCCCAGCGGGGCACCTTTGCCGAGTCCGGCGTTGACGATCACCCTGTCGAGCCCACCGAGCTCGTCGCGCAGCGCACCGAAGACGGCCGGCACCGCGGCGGTGTCGGTCACGTCGAGCGCCGCGGTCGCGACCTGTGCCGCCATCGGGGCCAGGTCCCACGCAAGGGCCTCGAGCCGGTCGACCCGGCGGGCGCACAGGGCCAGCGACCGGCCCCGGTCGGCGAAGGCGCGGGCCATTCCCTCGCCCAGTCCGGAGCTCGCACCACTGATGAGAATCTTCGATCGCGTCACGCCGGTGAATCTACCGGGATCGCCCGACGGGCCGTCATCGCGCGCTGATCGGGTTCGACCGGACGACGTCCGTCCCGGGGAGCTGCGCGACGAAGGTGCCGTCGCCCCACCGCGACGCCATGCCGGCGACGGGGAAGTCGGTGGTGACGTCCTGCGCGCCCGAGGCCAGTGCCACCGCGACCCGGGTGTGTTCGTCGGCCTTCACCGTCGACATCGGCTCGTCGGCACGGGTCCGCACCAGGTATCCGGCCGACACCAGCCGACGTATCTCGTCGAGATGCGATCCGCGTGGGTCGTTGACCATCGTGACGGCCGCATCCGGTTGCCCCACTGCGCCCCGGGTGAACACCGGCGCCGTGCGCAGCCCAGGGTGCATGCGCAGGTAGTCGGCGCGCAGTCGCGACGGGGCGCCCGGTTCGCTCGACGCGTTGTCGAAGAAGAACATGACCCGCCCGCGCGCCCGGGCCAGGGTCGGCCATCCGCCGGCCCGCGCCGATTGCTCGACCGTTCGCCCCGGCAGTCGGATCGAGTCGGGGGTGATGAGGTCCTCCGGCGCGAACGTCTCGGCGATCTCCCGATCGAGTTCGGCGAGCTGCGCGCGATCCCACGCGGGGACGTCGACCCCGCCGAGTCGCCGGGCGGTCGCGTCGGTCGACTTGAGTTCGAGCTGGATCAGTATCGGTGTGTGTCGTGGGTGCGAGTCGGAGAAGGCGCGGATCTCGCGTAGGCAGCGCCGCAGGCTGATGCAGCTGGTCCGGTAGTCGACGTCGGCACTGTGGAGCACCTTGATCCCCGGTTGCCGGTACTCGGGGTCGGCGAGCGGGCCGTGCCCGGCGAGCCTGCGTGCCAACGGGTATCGGTAGCGGCCGCCGGTCGGGTCGGGGTTGAGGTCGAGTTCCACCGCACGGACGCGCTGGTCGGTCAGTTGGTCGGTGAGACTCGCGTGCTGGTAGCGGAACCCGTCGGTGGCCGAGCCGACGAGAGATCCCGGGAGCTCGTCGGCGGCAGGCATCTGGTGGTAGCTGTTGTGCGTGCCGATGAACTGGATCTGGTTGAGCCGCAGGGCGTCGGTGACCGGCGGGAGGTCACGCGCGGCGGCCGGGCCGGTGGTCGCGGCCAGACCGCTGCCGAGCAGGGCGGAGACCAGGAGCAGGACGGCACGACGTCTGATGGCAGGCACCCGTCCATCTCGACTCCCGAACATGAGGGAACGGGATCGTCGGAGCGGCGGCCGCCTGACAAGTTAGTGACCTTTGCAAACCTTGTTGGCCGGTCCGTGGCCCGCGAGTCGGCGGGTGTTCACTTGAGCAGCTTCGACATCCGACGGTCGGCGAGGATCTTGCCCCCGGTCTGGCACGTCGGGCAGTACTGGAACGACCGGTCGGTGAACGACACCTCTCGGACGGTGTCCCCGCACACCGGACACGGCATACCGGTGCGCGCGTGGACTCGCAGCCCCGATCGCTTCTCGCCCTTCATCGTTGCCACCTCCTGACCCTCGAGGCGCACGGTGGCATCGGTGAGGACACCGTGCATCGACACGAACAGCAGATCCACCTGCTCGTCGGAGAGCGCCTTGGCCGAGGCGAACGGCGACAGTCTGGCGGTGTGCAGGATCTCGTCGCTGTAGGCGTTGCCGATCCCGCTGATCGTCCGCTGATCGGTGAGCACGGTCTTGATGCGGGCCGAGGTCCCCTTCAGCACCTCCGCGAACTCGTCGCGCGTCAACGCCAACACGTCGGGGCCCAGAGTCGCGATGCGTTCGACCTCCATCGTGTCCCGCACGATCCAGACGGCCAGCCGTTTCTGGGTGCCCGCCTCGGTGACGTCGAACCCCTCGCCGGGCAGACCACAGTGCACCCGCAGCGCGATCGGCCCCTTTCCACCGGGCCGCGGCGGTGTCGGCGACAGGTTCGACGACCATCGCAACCACCCCGCACGCGAGAGGTGGATGACCAGGTGGATCACATCGACCGTGCCGTCGACGGGCGGTCCGTCGGCGGGATCGGTACTGATCACGAGATATTTGCCGATGCGGGTGACCCCGACGACAACGCGTCCGGCCAACGCGGAGTACGGCGGATCGGCAGTTTTGAGAACCGCCAGCGACGCGATGTCCACGCGACGGATCGGCAACCCCGCCGCACGTCCGTCGACGAAGTCGGCAATGGCCTGTACCTCGGGCAACTCCGGCATGCCATCCAGTTTCCCTCACACGTCAACCGTTGCGCCCGAGTTGACCGGTGGAGCGTGAGGACGGTCAGTACACGACGTTGCGGTAATGCATGACCATGACGTCGTCGAGGGTCGGCCAGAGGTCCTCGACATCGAAATCGTGGTGGTAGATCAGCACGATCTCGCCGACGCGAAACCGTGGCGAGACGCAGTAGTAGGCCTGCGCCTCATCGAACGAGAGCAGGTAGACCTCGTCCTCACGGACCGGTTCGCCGTCGTACTCACCGACGATCGCCTCCTCCGGCTCCACCCCGAGGTCCGCGAGTTCGAGGCGCTCATACCGGGAGATCTGGTCGGCTGGTGTGCGGATTCCGTAGACGCCGGGCCACGTCAGTCCGAAGCCCGGATGTGTGTCGCGTTGGAACGCCTGCAACTCCTGCGGCAGGACGTCCCAGATCGGCGAGGCCTCACCGAAGTCGCGCGGATCGGTACCCAGCCAGGGCGCGTAGGCGTCACCGTCGGTCGTGACGTAGATCAGCACCGACCGGCCGGCGATGACCGCGGGCACGACGTCGACGAGCTGCTCGCGCATCAGGGCAGCGAACCGTGGGAGCAGACCGAGGAACGCACCGTCCCACCGGGACATGGCCACGCGTGCACGTTCGGAGGCCGATTCCGCAGCCGCGATCGTCCGCCAGACCTCGGGCAACGTGGACGCCGTCGCCGAATCGACGTCGATCCACTCGACGTCGCCGCCGGCGATCAACGCGGCGACCGCGGTCCGATCGAAACCCACCTCGGTCACTGCGCCGCGATCAGGGTCGCGATGAGCTCGAGCAGCGTTGCGCGGGTGGTCCGTTGCAGCTCGTCCTGCTCCTCGACCCACTTCGGATCGGCGTTCTTGATCCGGCCCGCATAGCCGGAATTCTTCGCCGTGTTCGCCCGTCGCGACATCCACTGGAAGTTCAACGGGGCGTGTGCGACCAGCCACTGGTTCTCCGGCGTGAGTCGAGAGAATCCGGGCAGCTGGACCAGTTCGGCCAGCGGCACGATGTGGTCGGCCGCGACATCGGGCAGACCGTTCACCTCTCTGATCGTCTGGCCCCCGAACGCGGGGTCGGGGTCGCCGACACTCGGCTTCGGTTCGCCCTGGAAGGTGGGATCGCCGAGGTCGCCGGGGTTCTCGTCGCGCAGGATGTCGTAGACGCCGCGGATCGGCGAGTCCTTCGGAACGGTCATCCGCCGTGGGGCGGCCGGTGGACTCGGGGGCACCCACGTGCTCGAGACCGTGGGCAACGCTGCGATTCTGGCGATCTGGGCCTGGGCACCCTTCGACCCGGTGTCGGGGGTGTAGGTGGACTTACCTGCGTCGAGGAGTCTGCGCACCGTCTCGTCGCACTGCCGTAGGGCCTCCCGATCCCGTGCGAGGTCGGCGTTGATCTCGGCGGCCTCGGCGTCGTACGCGTTCGATGCCGCCTGCTGTGCCGGGATCTCGAAGAGATGCGGACGGGCGTTGTGTGCGTCCCGACGAGCCGCATCGGCGTCGGCTTGTGCGATCGGCACGCGGCAGATGTCGGCAGCCGGGTCCGGCGCCGCGAATGCGCTCTGCGCAGGCACGCCCAGGAGAAACACGATCACGGTCGCGACGGCGAGGACGACCCGCGCGGTCATCGTCATGCGGGATCGGCTCGACACTCAGACCTCCGGAGACGGCCGACAGGACACTGACCTGCGCTGCGAACAAGCAATTGGACGCCGGTACAGTACCATTCCGTCGTCGGTGCGAGCAGGTCGCGTCGAGCGGGCGGAAAGGTCAGGCACCTCCGATGAACCAGCCGTACCCGCCTCAGCCCCCGTACGGCCCACCACCGTTCGGGCCACCCCAACACTTCGGGCCACCGCAGCAGTTCGGCCCACCGCAGCAGTTCGGGCCGCCGCAGCAGTTCGGGCCGCCGCACGGATATCAGCAACCACCGTTCCCGTACCACGGGCCGGCGGGTCCGCCACCTGCCCCACGCCGCCGACGCGGACTCATCGCCGCGATCGTGGTGGTTGCGCTCGCAGTGGTCGCCGGCATCGCCACCGGGGTCACCCTGCTGGTCATGTCCACATCAAAGCCCTCCGACTCGGACCAGATCGCGACGGTGACCAAGGATTTTCTCCGGTTCGACGACACCAATCAGACACAGAAGGCCGCCGACTGTCTGTGCGCCGCTCAGGCGGAGCTCTACCTCGAGACAGCCGCGAATCAACAGATCGCACCGATGAACGACACCCTCGAGGGACCCGATGTGACCGACGGACTGACGGTCAGTTCGGTCACGGTGCGCGGTGACACCGCGTCGGCCGAGATGTCCACGGGCGGCGGCACGCCCACGACCCTGTACTTCACCCGGACGGGCGGCGCGTGGAAGATCTGCGACGACGCCCAGGATGAGTTCACCGCGGCGGCCGGCGGATAACGGGTACTCACACCCGCCGGGTCGGCAGGCGTGCGATCCACCCCCTCGGCTGTCGCGGTAGGGTCCGGCCATGGCTCCGACGCTGCACGACGCGTCCTCCGGCGCCCTCACCGATGCCGAACTCGCCGCGCGGATCGCCGAGGGTGCCGGCCGGATCCTCGTGGCGGCGCGACACGAAGTCCTGCTCCGCGGCCGCCTTCTCGGAGATGTCGGCGACGCCATCGCCCAGGCCTGGATCGCGTCGGTGTTGGGGACGCACCGACCCGCCGACGCGGTGCTCTCGGAGGAGGCCCCCGACTCCCGCGACCGGCTGCGGTCGTCCCGGGTCTGGATCATCGACCCGCTCGACGGGACCCGCGAATACGCCGCGGGCCGTGACGACTGGGCGGTGCACGTGGCCCTGACGATCGACGGCGAGCCCGCCGACTGCGCGGTGTCGTTGCCCGCGACCGGCGAGGTGTTCCGCACCGACACCGTCATCGCGCCGGCCACACCATCGGGACGGTTGGTGACGTCGCGGTACGGCGGCTCGTACGAGGCGGCGCTGGTGGCCAATCGCCTCTCGCTCAGCGCCTATTCGGTCGGCTCGGCCGGAGCGAAGGCGATGGCGGTGGTCCGCGGCGACGCCGACGTCTATGTGCACGCGACCGGGCAGTACGAATGGGACAACTGCGCACCGGTCGGTGTCGCACTCGCCGCAGGTCTGCACTGCAGCCGCATCGACGGTTCCCCGCTGGTCTACAACCAGCGCAGCTCGTACATGTCCGACTTCCTGATCTGCCGCCCCGAACTCGCCGCCGACATCATCGAGATGCTCGCCGTCGTGTTCTGAGGCCGGCCGACCTCAGCCGGCCAGGCGACGGTCGCCGTTGGCCTCGATGTTCGCGCGCACGTCGTCCATGACGCTTTCGAGGGTGGTCCGCGTCTGCAACAGATCGTCGATCTGCTGCGACAGACGCCGGTGTGCGTCGGACAGTCGATCCATGGTCGTGGGCGTGGTGACACCGGTGTGCACGCACGGCAACATCTCCTCGATGTCGCGTGTCGGGACACCGGCGTCGAGCAGGCAGCGGATCGTCTCCACCCGCTGCTGGGCGAGGGTGTCGAACTCGCGATGACCACCACCGGTACGGCGGGAGGTGATCAATCCCCGCTCCTCGTAGTACCGCAGCGACCGCACCGACGATCCGGTGCGCGTGGACAATTCGCCGATCCGCATTCCGACTCCCTGTTGCGTAGATCACAGTGCAAGGACTTGAACCTCACATCGGTGTCAGATTCTACGCTCGTGACATGAACCTCGAGAACTCGTCAATCCTGATCACCGGAGCCAACCGCGGAATCGGCGCGGCACTCGTCCACGCATCGATCAACGCCGGAGCCCGGCGGGTCTACGCCACCTCCCGATCCGGCCGCCCACCGGTGGACGACGACCGCGTCGTGGGCCTGGCCCTCGACGTCACCGACCCCGCATCGGTCGCCGCAGCGGCCGAGAAGGCAACCGACGTCTCCGTGCTCGTGAACAACGCGGGTGTCGCCGCGCGGCAGCAGTTGGTGACCGGCGACCTCGATCAGATGCGGCTGGAGATGGAGACCAACTTCTGGGGCCCGCTGCTCGTCACCCGCGCGTTCACCCCGGCGCTCGCGCGTGCCGGCGGCGGCGCCGTGGTCACCGTCGCCTCCGTGCTGGCCATGACCGCATTCGAGGGGGCCGGCTCGTACGCGGCGTCGAAGGCCGCCGCATGGTCGGCCAACGACGGGATCCGCCTGGAGCTCGCCGGACAGGGCACCCAGGTGGTCACCGCGTTCCTCGCCTCCACCGACACCGACATGATGTCCGGTTGGGATGTGTTCAAGAACGATCCCGCCGATGTGGCCGCGGCGATCCTCACCGCCGTGCGGGAGGGCGCCGACGAGGTGTTCGTCGACGACGACTCACGATCGGCGAAAGAGGCACTGGCGTCCTCGGTCGCGGTCCGCTACCCCGATCTGGCGGCCGCACGAACTCGATGACGCCTGGTCCCGGCGCGGCACGGGGTGCGATCAGGGCTTGCGCACGAGATAGATGTCCATGATCCAGCCATGTCGCGCGCGGGCCTGCGCCCGCGTCGTCGCTATCTGTTCCCCCACCTCACCGACCGTGCCGCTGAGCAGGATCTCGTCCGGCGTACCGAGATAGGCGCCCCACCAGATGTGGTCACCCGGGTCGGCGGTGTGGCGAAAGGTGCAGTCGGCGTCGAGCATGACGATCTGGTTGGCGTCCACGCCCGGCGGCGTCTCGCCGAGTCGGCGGCCGGTGGTGATGAGTATCGGTTCGCCGATGCGGTTCATCAGGATCCGGTGGGCCGCGGTCAGTGCCGAGGCACTCGTGACACCGGCGACCACCTCGATGCGCAGGGACACGCGGCCGCGGTCGACGATCGCGTCGGCGATGCGCAGGGTGCTGTCGTAGAGGCCCGGATCGCCCCAGACCAGGATCCCCCCGACCCCGTCGTCGGACAGCTCACCGCTCAGGGCCGCCTCGATCCGGGTGGCGCGGGCGTCGTGCCAGCGCCGCACCTCGGCGTCGTAGTCGGTGGGGTTCCGGTCGCGCGGCGGATCCTCGATCTCGACGAACCGGTAGTTGCCCGCGCCGAGGTGTCGGTCGCAGATCTGCTCGCGCACGGCGACCAGGGATTCCTTGGTCGCCCCCTTGTCGAGGACGAAGAAGGTGTCGACGCCGCGCATCGCGTCGATGGCCTCGACGGTGACCTGACGCGGGTCACCCGGGCCGATGCCGATGATCCGCAGGGTGCGGGTGGTCGCAGCCGGCGTCGAGGTGGTCGTCACGGGCGTGCGCGGCGCAGACCGTGGAACCGGGCCGTGACGTCGAGCATCACCGCACGCGGCAGGATGCGTCGCAGCGCGAACACGACCGGCGCGCGGTTACCCAACGCATACAACGGCTTCGGGTTCGGTGACAGTGCCGCGGTGACGATCAGCTCGGCGATCGGACCGACGTCGAGTCCGTGCTGCTCGTTGCGACGCGTGGCCGCGGCCACCTTGGCGTAGTCCTCGCGGTAGGGCGAGTTGTCGGCGAGGTGGTAGCTGCGTCGGTCCCCGATGCCGGTGGCGATGGTCCCCGGTTCGACCGTGAGCATGGCGATCCCGAACGGCGCGAGTTCGCGGCGGGACGCGTCGGCGAATCCCTTGATCGCGCTCTTCGCGGCAGAGTAGGTGGAACGGAACGCGATCGGGAAGCTCGACAGCATCGACCCGACCATCACCACCACGCCGGACTGCCGGGACCGCATGCCGGGCAGCAGCGCCTTCGTCAGTGCGATCGGCCCGAAGACGTTCGTGGCGAACAGCTCCTCGATCGCCGACATCGGCGTGTCCTCGAGGGAGCCCATCAGGCTCGCGCCGGCGTTGTTGATCAGGATGTCGACATCGCCGGCCTCCCGCGCGCACCGCTCGATGCTGGCGGCGTCGGTCTGATCGAGCGCGATGTAGTGCACGCCGGTGATCCGGTCCCCCGCAGGGATGCGATCGGGGTGGCGGCTGGTGCCGATGACGGTGTGCCCCCGCGCGACGAACCTCTCCGCGACCGCGGCACCGATGCCGCTGGAGGCGCCGGTCACCAGCACCGTCCTCGATCGATCCGACTGACGGCTGGGCGATGCTCCCGATGCGCTCACGCCGATCACTGTAGGGGTCCGCGGATCGCCATCGGAAAACAAGTGGCGATCACAGGAATTATCAGGAGATCCTCAGGGTTGGACATGCTCGGTGCGGTTGTTCGTTTCGGTGGGGAAGAAGGTGCGCGATGCTGATCGGGATTGGTCTCGCCGTCCTCGCCGCACTCGGGTACGGACTCTCCTCGGTGATGCAGGCTCTCGGGGCGCGCCAGGCTGCCGCTCAGTCATCCGGCGAGGGGTGGACCACCGAATCCGGCGGTCCCACACTCAAATCGACGATGGCCGCCGCGCTGACCGGGGTGTTCATCGTCGGCGCGGTCATGGACGTCCTCGGTTTCGTCGCCGGCGCGGGCGCGGCGCGCATGCTGCCGCTGTTCCTCTCGCAGACCATCGTCGCCGGCAACCTGGTGATCACCGCGATCCTGGGGATGTTCGCCCTCGGCATCCGACTGCACCCGCGCGACTGGGCCGCCATGGTGCTGGTCATCGTGTCGTTGTGCCTGCTCGGTACGGCCTCACACAGTCACGGCGCGACGGAGGCGAGTTTCGCGTTCCGGTCCGGACTGCTCGCCGCGACGATCGCCATCATCGTGATCTCACTTCTCGCCGTGCGCCGGATGGGTCGCGCGGGTTCGATCGCGGCCGGGATGGCGGCCGGGCTGTTGTTCGGCGCCATCGCCATGGCCGTTCGTGTGCTCGGCGGCCTGCACCCGTTCTCGATCGCCACCATCGCGACCGACCCTGCCGCGTGGACCATCGCCATCGCCGGTGCTTTCGGTTTCTACCTGCACACCGTCGCCCTGCAGCTCGGCGCGGTCAACGGATCGACCGCGGCGATGGTGGTCGGCGAGACCGCGGTTCCGGGCATCCTCGGCGTGTGGCTGCTCGGCGACACCACCGCATCGGGCCTCGAGTGGCTCGCCGTGGCCGGGTTCGTCCTCGCGATCGTCGGGGCGGTCCTGGTCGCGCTGTTCGGATCGGGTGAGGCGCAGCGGTCGGCGGAGGAAAACGAGATCCATGCCGTCGGGGAGGTCATCGCCGCACCGATCGCCCACCGTCACTACAGTTCGTCCGGGCGTGGGGCCGACGGCTGACGCCGGCACCGGCACGACCTGCCATCCATCTGTCATCCCGCTACGAAGGACACCCATGACCACCGCGTACGACTTCACCGCCACGAGCATCGATGGCGAAGAGATCGACCTCAGCCAGTACCGAGGCAAGCCGCTGCTCATCGTGAACACCGCGTCTCAGTGCGGGTTCACGCCGCAGTACACCGGCCTCGAGGAGCTCAACAAGGCCTACGCCGACAAGGGCCTCGTCGTTCTCGGCTTCCCCTGCAACCAGTTCGGGCACCAGGAGCCCGGCGACGCCGAGGAGATCAAGAACTTCTGCAACCTGACCTACGACGTCAGCTTCCCAATGTTCGGCAAGGTCGACGTCAACGGCAAGGACGCGCACCCGCTGTTCGCATGGTTGCGGTCGGAGAAGTCCACCGTCTTGGGTAGCCGCATCAAGTGGAACTTCACCAAGTTCCTGGTCAACAAAGAGGGTCAGGTCGTCGACCGGTTCCCGCCGACCGCCAAGCCCGCGTCGCTGTCGGGAAAGATCGAAAAGGTCCTCTGACGGCCTGACGGGGATGTCCTGGGTCGCCGTTAGTCTCCGAGGATGAGCGAGCGTTTCCCCGACGACTGCCCCACCCTCACCCGCGACGGTCAGACCGCCGGGTTCAGTCCGTCACCGGACGGGATGTCGTTGTTCGCCTGGTGGCGCGACACCACCGGCGACCACACCGACAGCGAGATGATCGGCGTCTACCCGAGCTACGAGGCCGGGGTGATCGGTGTGCTGCGCGCCATCGCGGCCGACGGTATGGATCCCGATCCCGACGAGGTCACCGTGGAGGCGAAAGCCCTCGAACGCGACTTCACCGCGACCGACTGGATGGGCCTGGGCTTCTGAGCAGAGGCGGGCTACCGGTGCGTCGCGGTGTAGTCCTTGACCGTCTGAACGGCGGGCTTCGCTGTCCCGTCCGCACGGTAGAGACCGAACTGTAGGCCCGCGTCGTACCCCGAGGTCGCGTCCTGGGTCGTGTACAGGAACATCGGGCCGTGCCAGGACCTGCGCCCCCACGCGTCCATGAAGTCCTTGATGTACGCCGCCTGATGCGCCTCGGTCACGACCGATGTCGGCAGGCCGTATTCCGTGGCCCAGATCCGCTTGCCGCCGTCGCCCTTCGACAGCATCGTGTTGTGCATGGCCGTGTCCTCGTTGTACGGCGACCCGGCGAGGCTCAGTCCCTGCGAGTAGGGAGTGCTGAGCTGGTACGGATGGAACGAGATCGCGTTGAAGTAGCCCTTCGCCCCCGCGTTGTACATCGCGGTGAGAAAGGTGGGCGCGTTGATGGTCTTGTCCGTGGTCGAGGTCGGCACTGCCCCCAGGACACCTGCGATCACCGTCACCGCGGAACTGACGGCCTTGATCTTCACGTAGGCGGCCTTGAGCAGCTGCGTGTACCTCGCGGGGTCGGGCGTCGGATAGAACGACGTTCCCCCGTTGGGCTCGTTCCAGATCTCGTACGCCGAGATCTTGCCCTTGTAGCGCTTCGCGACGATTGCGGTGAAGTCGCCGTAGTCGCCGACCTTGGCCGGTGGACTGATGACCGGAGTGTCCCCGGGGGCCACGGCCCAGTCCGGCGAATGGGTGACGACCGCCACGATGCCCATCTTCCGGGTCGTGGCCGACGCGACCACCCGGTCGATCCTGGTCCAGTCGAAGACGCCGGGGTCGGGGTTCACGTCGTACCACGGGATCAGCACCCGCACGTTCTTCACCCCGAGGGCCGCCACCTTTGTGAGCGCGGCGTCGATCTGAGCCTGGGTGGCGAAGTACAGGTCGCTGTCCGCGACGCCCAGCGTCGTGGACCGTACCGAGACGGTCGCGGTGTCGACGATGGAGTAGGACCGCGGTCGTTCCGCCGACAGGAGTGACGCTCCGGCGACCGCGATGACCGTGAGGACAGCGGTGACGGCGACCATCACCGTGGAGAACGGGAACGGACGCGAGCGAATCTTCGACACGGGATCTCCAGCTCATGGTGCGCACGCGAAGGAGCCCCCCGCTCGGGCCGAGTCTAGCCATCGACGGGCTGGATTCGTACAGATCGGTACCGGCGTATCGGCTCCGGCGCGGAGAACCATCCGATCGGACGACAGGAACGTGTCCCGGTGAAAGTTACTGGCCCTCAGCAACATCGACGAGCAATCAGTTCATGGGTGCCCTCGGCAGGATTCGAACCTGCGACCTACCCTTTAGGAGAGGGTTGCTCTATCCCCTGAGCTACGAAGGCAACTGCGCCGATCAGCAGATCGCCACGCGTGGCGAGTCTAACCGACCGCCTCAGGCCCCAACCAGCTCGCGCCGCCGCGGCATGGTCCTCGCGACGCCGAGTGCGGCGAGCGCCGCGAGCAGCAGGACTGCTGTCGCGATGACGAACGCCAGCGTGAACGACGACCCCAGGACCGGCGTGACGACCAGCGGACCGAGCACCTGACCGACGCCATAGACCGCGGTGAGGATGGCCGCGGTCCGCGCCACCGGCAGCGCGGCACCCACCGACATGGTCACCGCGGTGATCCCGATGAACGTGCCGCCGAAGAGCACCGCGGCGACCACTGCGGCGGCCGTCGATGATGCGACCGCGGGCAGCAGGGCCGCGCACGCCTGCACCAGCAGCGCGATGCCGAGTGCCCGGTGCCCACCGATCCGCCGGGCGATCGCCGTCCACACCACCACCGAGGGGACCACCGCAAGACCGACCACGATCCACACGATCGGACCGACCGTCGAGGCGGACGAGCCCGAGTGTCCACCGACCGCGGCCACCAGGAACGTACCGATGACGATGTAGCCCAGGCCCTCCAGGAAGTACGCCGCGAGCAGCAGCCGCCACGCCGCGTGGTGGGGCCGATCCGTCTCGGCCACGGCCGACGTCACCGTCCCCGCCTCCGCGTGGATCCGCATCGACCCGATCGGCACCAGGAGCAACCCGGTGACCGCCGCCGAGACCAGCCAGAGCTGCTGCCAGCTCAGATGCGGCCCGGCGAGCAGCGTGACCGCCCCGCTCACCGCGATGCCGGTGCCGACCCCTGCGAAAGCCAGACTGGTCGACGCCCCGGCCGCCCGCGCGCGGGCCACCGTGCTCACGCATCCGACGAAGATGACCGCACTGGCCGCCCCGGCCACGAAACGCAGGAACGACAGCCAGACCACTCCCGCGCCCACCGCCATCAACGCCTCGCTGGCCACGAGCGCCACCGCCCACACCCGCAGGTGAGCGGCGGTGTTGATTCTCGGTCGGACCGACAACGCCACCGCGCCTGCGAGGTAGCCGGCGTAGTTCGCCGTCGCGACCGCGGCACCGGAGGTCGTGCTGATCGCGTGATCGCTGATCATCAGCGGCAACAGCGGCGTGAAGACGAACCGGCCCACCCCCATCGAGGCCGCCAATCCGGCTGCACCGGCCAGTGCCACACCCTGCCCGGCCGCCCATCGACTCCGCACCACATCGGTCATGGTCGCCAACGCTATGGGCCATCGTGGTCGATCGGAAATGCCGGATGAACATGACCGATAACCTGGACGCATGGATCTGGAGGTGCGCCACATGCGCGCATTCGTCGCGCTCGCCGACGAGATGAACTACACCCGGGCCGCCGCCGGACTCCACGTCAGCCAACCGGCCCTGACGCGCACCATCCAGCAACTCGAACGCATCCTGGAATGCGAGCTGCTCACCCGAACGTCACGCGCACTGAGCATGACCGAGGCCGGCCGCACCTTCGCCGACCACGCTCGCCGCATCGTCGCCGACATCGACGCGGTCGGCGACGAGATGCGGATGTCGGCGACGATCCGCGTCGGGTTCGCGTGGCTGCTGCCGGAGTGGTTCGGCGAGATCACCGCGGGTGTGGAGGCACGCGGGGGCCGGATCAGCCTGCACCGCACCGACGATCCGATCCGTGCGCTGGCGCGCGGTGAGGTGGATGTCGCGATCACCCGCCGCCCGCCCGCCGACCACTCCGGTGTCGACGCGTCCATCCGGTATCGGGCCGCCGGGTCCGAACACCGACTGCTCGCCGTGGCCACCGCGTCCGAGGTGGCCACCCGAGCCGACCTCCACTGGGACGACCTCGCGTCCGAACCGCTCATCATCAACGTTCTCTCCGGGACCACCACCGAGGACTCCTGGACGCACTCCGACCCCGATCGCGTGATCGTCCGGTGCAACAACTTCGACGAGTGGATCGAGCTGACGGCGGCGGGTCGGGGGATCAGTGCGGTTCCCGACGTGGTGCGCGACCGTGCGCAGCACCCGGCCGTGACCTACCGGGACATCCCCGGCATCCCGGACTCGACGGTCCACGTCGCCTGGCGCGAGCGGACTCCCCCGCTGCGATCGATCGAGATCTTCCTCGACGTCGTCGGCTGACGCCCGGACCGTTCGTCCGCTAGGCTCACGAACTACTTCCTTCGCGACCGCGCCGTACGGGCCCGCACGCACGATCCGAGGCCGTCGCAACACCCCTCGTACTGCTGTGTTTCATGGGCGTCACATACCGGAAACGCACTGGCGATCTGCCGCCCCTACCGTCACCAGAGATTTCACTTGACGAGAATCTCGCCCATCCGGGGGGATCGGAATCCAGGAGTGACCCATGAGTGGCAGCATTTCCCGCCGTGAGGCGATCAAGGCCGTGACGGCCCACAGCACGCCGGAATGCGCCACGGCGCAGGCACCGCTTGCCGATCTCTTCGGAGTCAACGTCTTCGACAAGTCGGCCATGAAGGACCGACTGCCCAAGAGTGTCTTCAAGAAGATCTCGGCCACGATCGACGAGGGCGTCGCCCTCGACCCGACCATCGCCGACGTCGTCGCCAACGCGATGAAGGACTGGGCCGTCGAGAAGGGTGCGTCGCACTACGCGCACGTCTTCTACCCGCTGACCGGTTTCACCGCCGAGAAGCACGACTCGTTCCTCGAGCCCGATGCGTCCGGCGCATCGCTCGCCGAGTTCCAGGGCAAGACGCTGCTGCAGGGCGAGCCCGACGCATCGAGCTTCCCGAACGGTGGTCTGCGCGGCACGTTCGAGGCCCGCGGCTACACCGGCTGGGACGTCACCAGCCCGGCGTACATCCTGGAGAACCCGGCCGGCAACACGCTGTGTATCCCGACGGTGTTCATCTCGTGGACCGGTGAGGCCCTGGACAAGAAGACCCCGCTGCTCCGCAGCCAGCAGGCGATGAGCAAGCAGGCCATGCGTCTGCTGAAGTTGTTCGGCCACAACGACGTCGACACCGTGGTGTCCTACGCGGGCGCCGAGCAGGAGTACTTCCTGATCGACGAGCACTTCTACTACGCACGCCCGGACATCATGACCACCTCGCGAACCCTGTTCGGCGCCAAGCCGTCCAAGGGCCAGGAGTTCGACGACCACTACTTCGGCGCGATCCCCGACCGCGTGCTGGGCTTCATGATCGATCTGGACCGCGAGCTGTTCAAGCACGGCATCCCGTCGAAGACCCGCCACAACGAGGTCGCCCCCGGCCAGTTCGAGCTGGCCCCGGTGTTCGAGCGCTCGGTGCTCGCCCACGACCACCAGCAGCTGATGATGACCATCATGAAGAAGGTCGCCGAGAACCACGGCATGACCTGTCTGTTGCACGAGAAGCCGTTCGCAGGCGTCAACGGCTCGGGCAAGCACGTCAACTTCTCGCTGGGCAACAGCAATCAGGGCAACCTGCTCAACCCCGGCGACACCCCGCACGAGAACGTGCAATTCCTCGTGTTCTGCGCGGCCATCATCCGCGGCGTGCACAAGTACGGCGGACTGCTGCGCGCCTCGGTCGCGTCGGCGAGCAACGATCACCGCCTCGGCGCCAACGAGGCTCCCCCGGCGATCATCTCGATCTTCCTCGGCGAGCAGCTGATGGACGTGTTCGACCAGATCGCCAAGGGCGGTGCCACCGAATCGAAGGAGTCGGGCGTACTCGAGCTCGGCGTCGACAGCCTGCCCCCGATGAAGGCCGACCCGGGCGACCGCAACCGCACCAGCCCGTTCGCCTTCACCGGCAACCGGTTCGAGTTCCGCGCGCCCGGCTCGAACCAGTCCATCTCCGACCCGATGGTCGCGATCAACACCATCCTGGCCGACTCGATCGACTTCCTGGCCACCGAGCTGGAGACGCTGACCGCCGACGGCACCGAGTTCAACGCAGCCGTGCAGACCGTGTTGCAGAAGGTGATCACCGACCACGGTGCGGTCATCTTCAACGGCGACGGCTACGCCGACGCGTGGCAGGAGGAGGCGGCCGCGCGTGGTCTGAAGAACCTGCGCACCACCGTCGACGCCGTCCCGTTCATGGCCGAGAAGGAGAACGAGGACCTGTTCGAGAAGTACGGAGTCCTCTCCGCACGCGAGCTCGAGGCCCGCAAGGACGTCATCCTCGAGCAGTACGCGCTGACGATCCTGGTGGAGGCCAAGGAGACCGCCGAGATCGCCAAGACCATGATCCTGCCTGCCGCCCTGCGCTACCAGGGCGAACTGGCCGGCATCGCGGTCAACGTGAAGGCCGCCGGACTCGACGCCGCCAACCCGCTGCTGACCGACCTCAGCACCGCGGTCACCGCTCTGGGGACCGCGTTGGCGAGCCTGGAGAAGGGCATCGAGGCGTTCCACGGCGAGTCCGAGCTCGAGGAGTCGACGTACGCGCTGGAGACCTTGATCCCGGCGATGGCCGAGGTCCGCGTGGCCGCCGACACGCTCGAGTCGCTGGTGGCCGACGATCTGTGGCCGCTGCCGACCTACAACGAGATGCTCACCATCCTCTGATCGACGCGACATCGCCGACGGCGGTGGTCGGACGCAGCAGACGCTGCGGACGGCCGCCGCCGTTGTCGTCGATACGCGGAGTGATTCAGGCGAAACTGTCGCTGCGGCCGAGATAGGTCAGGTGGCCGTCGGACGACATCGTGACGACGTCACCGGTCCGGTAGAGGATCGACCCTGCGCGGTCGGTCCCGAGATGTGTTGGCGTGGCGACAAAACGCGTGGCGGTCAGCGCCGCACTGCCGAGAAAGCCGCGTGCGAGCGCCGGTCCGGTGACGTAGAGCTCGCCGCGCACGCCGGCGGGGACCGGACGCAGTTCGTGGTCGAGGACGACGAGCCCGGTGGTGGCGTCGGGATCGCCCAGGGCGCTGAGCACGCGGCGATGCGGCGCGGTCCACCGGCCGATCAGCTCCGGAGTACTACGCCCCTGCCCGGTCACCAGGACACGGAGATCAGGTAACCCGTTCGGCGACAGCGTCTCCGCCGTCTGGACGTCGAGGAATGCGTGGCTGATGGCATCACCGCGCAGCACGCGGATGAGGTGGTCGGCGTGCTCGCGGGCGGCATCGGTCACGATGGTCATCCGCGCGCCGGTCGACATGGCCAGCAGCACCTCGAGAACCGGTATCGGGCCGTCGCCCGACGTGGCGTGCATCAGGCGTGATCGTCGATCGACACCGCACCGGATCCGCTGCTCGTCGGCGACCATCGACAGCACACGGTTCGACACCGCGACGCCCCGTACGGGCGCACCGTCGGCGGCGCTGTAGGCGACGTATGCGAGGTGATCGACGTCGAGCCGGGCGTGTCGGGCGGCGTCGCGGATCGGCCGGACGCTGAGGCACGCGACCACCGTGCGGTAGTTCGCGCCGTCCATCGACATCCATCGGACCGCACCCGCCGCGTCCGACATGTCCGGCGCGGTGGCGGCGGTGACGAATCCGAACCGGACCCGCGAGTCGGCGATCACCTGGTGCACGACCGGATCAGTGATCCCACGATCGGTCACCGTCTGCGGATCGACGGTGACGAAGGCCGCGCCGCTCTTCGCGATCGCCCAGATGGCGATCAATGCCTCGAGGCCACGTGGCAGGGCGAGAGCGACGACGTCTTCGGGGCCGACGTCGCAGGCGATGAGCAACCGCGCCCACTGATTCGAGCGCTGGTCGAGTTCTCGGAAGGTGATGGACGTCCGGTCGGCGCCGTCGTCGACGATCGCGGCCACGGCATCGGGTGCGGCGCTCGCCACGTCGGCGACCATCGCGGCCAGGGTGCGCGGCGGCGCGGACACCGACATCTCGTGCGATGCAACCGGGGACACACGGTCGGCGCCGACGTGTTCGACACTGCCGTCCGGCCGCCGCAGCACCGTGACGCCGGTGCGGACCATGCGGGTTCCGGGGCGGAACGGGTTGGCGACGAAGCGATCCGAGGTCGCGCCTGGGTCGGAGGTGTATCCGCGGGCCAGCTGCGCACCGGCGACGTACATCTCACCGACGGCACCGACCGGCAGCGGTCGCAGGAAGGCGTCGAGGACGTAGACGGCGGTGTTCCACACCGGCCGGCCGACGGTGGAGGCCGACGCACCGTGATCACCCGTGCGGGGCACCACCCCGAACGCGGTCTCGGCGGACCCGCTCAGCACGGCATCAGGCCCGCGCACACGGCTGAGGTCGATGGTCGCGCCGAGGACCAACGGCAGCAGCGATTCCCAGAGCCAGTCGGCAGTCGGCGTGGCGTCGACACACACCCGCTCGCCGGTCACCGGCGAGCGGTGCGACTGCATCCACTGCAGCCGGTTGGCGACCGCGCGATGGGTGAGCACGACCCCGTCGCTCTCGGCGTCGTCGCCGAACGAGATCCATACGGGGTTACCCAGGTGGCCCGGCGCGAGGAGTTCGCCCGAAGAGATCGGGTCGTCGGGCACCTCGTCGAGCTCGGCGGCGCCGAACGGGATCACCTCGACCCACGGCGGGATCGCGTCGTAGCCGGTGGCCGGGGTGGGGGCGCACGGCTGCGCGGCGTCGTCGGGATCCCCGACGAGGTCGTCGAGGACACGGTCGCTCACCACGCAGGTGGGCCGGGTACGCGAGATCCGGTGCGCGATGGCGGTCGCGGGGTCCGCCGGGTCGAGGGGCAGGACCGCACCACCGGCACGCAGAACCGCGAGCATCGCGGTGAGTCCGGCCACCCGGTCGGCGGTCATCACCCCGACCACGCTCTCCGGGCCCACTCCGGCGGCGAGCAGCGCACGCGTCAGCTGATTTGCGCGACAGTCGAGTTCGCCGTGGGTGAGAACTTCGGCGGGCGCTCCGTCGCCGACCAGTGCGACGCGGTCGTGGTCGCGTGCCATCCCGATCTCGACGAGTTCGGTGACCGTTGCCGGTGGCATCAGGATGTCGGTCGCGTTGGGTTCGTCGACGACCTCGATGTGCTCGGCCACGCTGATGACGTCGAGCGTGGCGAGCCGGGTCGTGGTCGACGCCGCGACGAAACGCGACAGGTAGTCGAGCAGACGCGCGTGGTGCGCGCGCACCTCGGCACGCAGGTAGCGGTCGGGATGGGCCTCGAGGTCCACCCGGATCCGGCCGTCGCGCGCGTCGTAGACGTTGACGCTCAGGTCGTCTGTCGGTCCGCTCGACAGGACGAACACGTCGCCGACCACGTCGGCGAACTGCACCGGGCCGAGGAACGGGATGACGTTGACGACCGGCCCCGGGCCCGCTGGGGCATCGGCGAGACGCGCACACAGCGGATGGGCCGGCCAGGCGGCGCTGCGCGCGCGGACCTCGCCGATACGGGCGGCGGTCGTGGTGACGGCGTCGGCAACCGTGGTGTGCGACGTGGCCCGAAGGCGCAGCGGGAGGGTCGGGGCCGTCAGTGCCTGATCGGCCGCCGCGGCGACGGCCGTCGGGATCCCGATCAGGACGTCGTCCGAGCGGCAGAGCCCCGCGACGTATCCGGCGACCGCGGCGACGACGACGGATTCGACCCGGGTGCCCGCAGCGGCGGCGGCGGATCGCAGCTCATCGGAGGCCGACACCGACATGGTGCGCGACTCGGTCAGCACAGACCACGCCGACCCGGTCGTCGACGGCGCGGGCAGCGGCCGGTGCGAGAGGCTCGTCGGCACCGGGATCGGGTCGAACTCGGCGTCCCAGAAGTCGACGTCGGACAAGTCGGGGTCGGGTGTCGCGACGACGCGGCGGACCGTGTGACCCGATGCGGTCTCGCCGTGCGGGGCGTCGGCCCGTCCGGTCATCCGCGCGCTGTAGACACCGGCGAGGTCGTGCAGAAGCCTCGCGTGGGCGGCAGGTCGGCCGCTCAGGTGCAGGATCTGGCCCTCGGGGCCGATGTCGATCAGGTGGCCGGCGATGTCCGGGGCGCCCGCGACGACGTGGTCGAACGATTCCATCCACCGCAGGGCGGCCGCCCGGGGACGGTCCTGCCCGCTCAGGTCGACCGTGCCGAAGGTGACGATCGGGGCGGGGTCAGCGCAGGGCCGTGTCGCACCGAACCGTGCGCCCACCTCGTCCACGGCGGCGGCGAGTGCATCCCGGTCGAGCGCGCCGTCGAGTTCGACGTAGACCGCGACGGGAGCGGTACCTGCAGCCAGGGTGGGCACGCTGTTCCCCTCCTCGTCGGCACTCGTTGTTCGCTCGATGACGAGACGTGTTACCGGTGAGTACTTCGTAGTGGGACGGCGCGTGGATTGGTCGGTTCTGAAGTGGGGCGGTCAGCGCCCCGCGGCGGCGACGCGGGCCTGGACGGCGTCGATCAACACTGTCGGGATGTCGCGCGGATCCTGGGCGACGTAACTGGTCCCGCCCGGTGTGGCGTCGGCGATCTGCTTGAGGGCGTCGGTGTCGGCGTCGTCGGAGATGCCGATGGTCAGGACCAGCACCGGACGTGCCGGGTCCTGCAGTTTCTTCAGACGGTCGAGCAGGGCCTGCAGGCCGATGCTGCCCGGGTCCTCGTTACGGCCGTCCGTGAGGATGATGACGCTGTTGGAGTAGTTCGGGTCGTAGCTGTCCTGCACCTTCTGGAACGCGGCCAGGGTGGTGTCGTAGAGGCCGGTACCGCCGCCGACGTACTGGCGGTAGTCGTCGGCCCGCTTGTTCAGGAACTGCCGCTGGGTCTGCCCGTCGGGACGGACGGAGTCCTCGCGCGCGATCGGGGCGATCTCGACCCAGTCCTGTCCGGGCCCACCCTTGTCGATGGAGAAGTACCACATGCCGATCTCGGTGTTGTTCGGGAACAGCTTGTTGCCCGTGAGTGCGGCCTGCACCAGCAGGTCGGCCCGAGTGGTGTCGCCCACCGCCTCGTCCATCGATCCCGAGACATCCATCGCCACCAATGTGCGGATCGGCACGGCGAGCACCGACCACTGGCGCAGGGTCTTCTGCTCCTGCGAGGGGTCCTTCAACACGATCGTGCCGACCTGGCCCACTCCCGCGCCGGCGAGCGGCGTGGCCGAGGGGTCGCGATAGCCGGCGCCGGTGAGCGCGGCGATCCCGGCCTTCGACTTCAGGGCCCCGGCGAACTCCTCCCCCGCGGTGCGGGCCACGTCCCGCTTCGCGGCGGGTGCGGTGACGAGCATCGGATAGTCGAGCAGGGTGGTACCCGCCGTCGGGACGGATGCCTTCAGCGTCGACGTCGGGTTCGCCCGCGTGAACGTCACGAACTCCTGCTCGGTGGTCACGACCGGGGTGTCCGAGGCGTTGGCCAACGCCAACCGGTTGGCCTCGCTGTCGTCGTCGCCACGCAGGTTGCCCTGCTGGATCGCGAGGATCGTCATCGCGTCGCTCATCTCCTTGGCGGTGAGCGTGCCCTTCTCCACGGCCGCGAGCGCACCGACGATCGGGGCGTCACCGGTGCTGGAGTCCAGGGGGCTGCCGATCCGCAGGTTGGGCAGCTTCATCACCTCGACCCAGTTCGCCAGTGCGGGCACCGCGGTCCCGGCGACCACGGCCGGCGATGTCGCGACCGACGGGACGACTATGTCGGTGGGGACACCGACCTGCTTGGTGACGGTGGTCGCACGGCCCGTCGAGTCGGCCACCCACAGATCGGGCGCCTGATCGCCGCGGGTCAGTTCACCGGGGATGCGGGTGCCCGACGCGGCCGCGATGGCGAAGTCGTAACACGAATCCGCCGACGCCTGTGGCGCAACGGCTTTGAGTGCTGACGTCATCGACGGGTCGGCAGCGATGGAGATGTCGGTGCGCGTGGCGCAGTCGGGTCCGGAATCACGCAGGACCGTCGCCCACACCACACCGCCTGCGACGAGAGCCGCGACCACCACGACGGCGACGATCAGCCATCCGCGGCGGCGAGGACGCCGGGTCCGACCACGCGTCGAGTCGCCGCGCGCGCCTGCCGAGGCGCCGTCGGCGGATGATCCGTCGGCGGTGTGGCGTCCCATGTCTCCCCTGTCGTCGTCGCACCGGAGAACTGTGCGGTATCGACGGGGATCTTAGTGCAGCGACGCCCTCCGGCGAAGACCTGCTGGAACTTCTCCGAGGACGCGCTCGGATGGGAGTGCCGAACCCCTATTCGGCGAAGACCTGCTGAAACTTGGCCAGCGACGCGTGCAGGTCGGAGTGCACGAGCTTGGCGGCGGCCTTGCCCGCGGGCCCGATCATCGGCAGACCACCGAGGTCGAGGTCGAACTTCACCGTCGACCCGGCGCCGGACTCGGTGACCGCCAGGGTCAGGTCGACCTTGACCCCGCCCTTGCCCTTGCCCTTGAGGGCCACCAGCTTCGGGGGATCGAACTTGTCGACGGTCCACTCAAAACGCACGCGAGTGCCCTTCACCGCGACGACCGATGAGATCTTCAGACCCTTTTTCAGGTCCTCGGACTTGGGGACATCGCCGCGCCATCCGTCGTGGATGGTCAGCCACTCGTCGAATCGCGAGAGGTCGGACACGTACTTCCACGCGACGTCGGGGGTAAGGGGGACGTCGACACTGTCACTCACTGAGGCCATGTGAGTCACCATATTCGGTCGAGCGCCATCGGTGGGTGGCGGTATCTCAGCGCGTCGTCGTTTCCTCGTCGGTGTCGGCGAGTGCGGCGAGAACCGCGCGGGTGCGACGGTCTCGGCGAGCACTGAGTTCGGCGTAGACCTCCTCGCCGGTCCCGTAGGTGGCCTCGACCGCGTCGACGAGTCGTTCCATGGAGTCGGGGTCGGTGGCCGGGACGCCCGGTTCGATGCCCCCGGTCTGCGCGCCCACACCGGCGAGCAGGTGCCGGATGCCGCCCGGACCGCCACCGAGGACGTTGCCCTCGAAGAGACCGATGGTGGCCCACCGCAGGCCGAGCGAGTTGCGCAGGATGGTGTCGAGATCCGCGGGTGAGACGACCCCGGCCTGCACCAGATAGCGCGCCTCGCGCGAGATGGCGGCCTGCAACCGGTTCGCCACGAACCCGGGCATTTCCGTGCCGATGACGACCGGTTCCCGGTCCAGTGCGCGATAGAGCGCCACCGCGCGGTCGGTGGTCTCGGACAGCGTGCGGGTGCCGGGCAGCACCTCCACCAGCGGCATCAGTTCCGGCGGGTTGAACGGGTGCCCGACGAGCAGCCGCGCCGCGACGTCGGCGTCGAGGTCGACGGCGATCTCCGAGGCGGTGATCGACGAACTCGAGGTCGCCAGCACGGCGTCCGGTCGGGCGACTGCACCGATGTCGGCGAACAGCTGCTGTTTCATCGGCAGCCGCTCGGGGCCGTTCTCCTGCACCAGATCTGCGCCGGCGACGGCGTCGGCGAGGTCGGCGGCGGCGCGCACGGTCGTCGAATCCGGGAAAGCACCGGCGACGATCTCGGTGAGGTCGGGGCGTGGGTCGGTGATCGCCACGGTCCAGCCGTGGGCGTCGGCCAGACGGGCCCAGGACAGTCCGATGACCCCGGCGCCCACGATCGCGATGGTGGTCATGATGCGACTCCCACGATGCCGGCGAAGGCACTGCCGGGGACCTGTGCGACGACGCGCTGCGCCGGTGCATCGGACCGGGTCGGCACGGCCCGGACGGTGCCGTCGAGTGCGGTGACGTACGCGATGCCCGCGTCGGAATCGACGGCCAGTCCGATCGCCTCGGCGAAGCCGTCGGCCAGGATCGTCGGTGTGCGCGCGGTGGTCCCGGGGGCCGGGACCTGTGCGGAGTTGAGGGTGTTGCCGCGTGGAGCGGCCCCACGGTCGGTCCAGAACAGGGTGTCCGATGCGGTGTCGATCCAGAGATCGATGGGCTCGGGCAGGCCCGACCACAGGGTCTCGATGTCGGTGCGCGACTCGGCGGTCTCGCCGTCGGGGATGTCGATGCCGGCGCGGAAGATCCGCCCGGCGTCGCCCTTCGACGGACCCTTCTGCGTCCAGTAGAGCAGGCCGGCCGCTGCGTCGACGGCGACGCCGACGCACTGGTCGTCGATGGCCACGAGCCCGGTCACCGGATCCCGCTTCGTGACGACCAGGTCGGTGAGATCGCTTCCGTCGAGCCGTGATCGGCTGACACGCCCTCCCTCCCGGTCACCCCAGTAGAGGAAACCGTCGGCGATCGCGAGCTGCTTGCCGGTAGTGATGTCGCCGTCGGCGACGACGGTGGTGACGTCGGTGCCGTCGACGCGCGCCGATCGGAGACCGCCGTTGCGCTCGGTGAAATCGGCTCCGTCGCCGGTGCCCTGCGACTCGCCGCGACGGGGGCGACCCATGAGGGTCCAGTAGATGCGATCGGTCGTGGGATCGCTGACGATGCCGTCGGGAGCCGAACCGGTGTCGGCGACCACGGTGCTCACCGTGCCGTCGAGATCGATCCGACGCACCGCGGCACCGACGATGTCGAGAACCAACAGATGGTTGAACATGATCGGCCTCCCTCAGGCGTGGACGGCGTCGGCGTTGTTGAGCAGGGCGCTCGGTGCGCGCAGGACCGCGTCGGATGCGATGGCCCGTCGGCGTGCGGCCGACACCCCGCCGAAGCTGGCGGTCAGTCCGATGAGGCGTGCCGCGTGGTGACCGACCTCGGACTCATAGGTCATACCGATGCCGCCGTGCAGCTGGATGATCTCCTCGGCCACCGTGGTGGCCGCGTCGCAGACGTAGACGAACGCGTCGTCGGCGGTCTCGCGCAGGTCGACGCCCTCGGTGCGCTCGGCGGTGGCCGCCTCGGCGACGGCGGTGGCCCGCAGCGCCATCGACCGGGCGAGCTCGACCTGGGCGTACAGGTCGGCGGCGCGGTGCACGAGCGCCTGGAACGACGACAGCGGGACACCGAACTGCTTGCGGCTCTTGAGGTAGTCGACCGTCTGGGTGAGGCCGGCCTCCATCAATCCGATCGCCTCACCGGTGACGGCGATCCGGGCCTGGGCGAACGCGGAGTGCAGCGCGCCCGCGACATCGGACTGCGCGGGGGTGTCGCCGAGCAGGACCGCCGGGGTCGAGTCGAAGGCCACCTGAGAGGCGTGGGTCCAGTCGCTGGTGCGTCCGTCGGTGCGGGTGATGCCCGTGGCGTCGGCGTCGACGACCACCACGTGGGCGCGGCCGTCGGCACCGACGACGGTCACCAGCAGCTTCTGTGCCTGATCGGCATGCAGCACCGGCGATTTCACCCCGCTCACGGTGGCGGTTCCGTCGTCGTGCACGGTGACGGTGGACTCGGGGACGGCGTCCCATGCGCGGGTTGGCTCGGCATGTGCGACGGCGATGGTGAACTCGCCCGCGGCGAGCGCGCCGAGGAGTTCCTTGGCCTGCGTGGGGGTTCCGAGTGCAGCGATGAGCCAGGCGGGCAGCACGACACCGTCGAGCAGCGGCTCGGTGGCGGCGTGGCGACCGATGGCCTCGAGGGTGGCGTAGAGCTCCACGGGGCCGGCCCCGGAGCCGCCGTGTTCGTCGGCGATGGTCAGACCGATCAGGCCCATCTCGGCGAGGGTGTCCCAGACACGTCGGTTCCACCCGAGTTCGGTCGACGTGGCGGCCGCGCGGCCGCCGGTGCCGTAGTCACGGCCGACCGCGGCGTGCACGGTGTCGAAGAGCAGTTGTTGGTCGTCGTTCAGATCGAGGTTCATGGTGATGACCCCTTCCGTGGAGTGTGAGGAATGGTCGCGGGCCGAAGTGGTCTACAGGCCGAGGATGGTTTTCGCGATGACGCCGCGCTGTATCTCGTTGGAGCCGCCGAAGATCGACAGCTTGCGCAGGTTCATGTACTGGGTGGCCGAGGCGGTCGCGGCCTCGTCGGCGCGTAGCGGGCCGTCGGTGTGCACCAACGCCGCGTCGGTTCCGGCCGCGGTCATCCGCAGACGCGTCAACTCCTGCAGTGTGCGTGTGCCCTCGAGCTTGAGCAACGACGACACCGGACTCGCGGCACCGTTCTCGGAGGCGCCGGTGACCCGCAGCTGGGTGGCCTCCAGGGCGAGCAGCTTCGTCTTGATCGCGTGCATGGAGCCGCGGAACGCCGCGTCCCGGGCGAGCGACCCGGTTCCGGTCGGGGTCGTCTCGGCGCTCACCGCGAGGTCGGCGAAGATCCGCTGAGCGGTACCGACCTGAGCGATGCTGTTGCGCTCGTTGCCGAGCAGGAACTTGGCGTAGGTCCAGCCCATGTTCTCCTCGCCGACGAGGTTCTCGGCGGGGATGACGACGTTGTCGAAGAAGAATTCGTTGACCTCCGCGCTGCCGTCGACCAGGGTGATCGGTCGGCGCTCGATTCCGGGTGTGGTCAGGTCGAGGAGCAGGAACGAGATGCCCTGCTGTTTGCGGGCGGCCTCGGGGTTCGTCCGGGCGAGGACGAACATCCAGTCCCCATACTGCCCCAGAGTGGTCCAGGTCTTCTGCCCGTTGAGGACGTAGACGTCGCCGTCGCGCCGTGCGGTGGTCTTGAGCGAGGCCAGGTCGGAGCCGGCCTCGGGCTCGGAAAAGCCCTGTGACCACCAGATGTCGAGATTCGCGGTCGCCGGCAGGAACTTCTGCTTCTGCTCCTCGCTGCCGAACTCGGCGATGATCGGGCCGACCATCGACACGTTGAACGCGAGCGGCTGCGGCACGGCGGCGCGCTGCAGTTCCGATCCGTAGATGTGTGACTGCGTCGCACTCCAGTCCTTGCCACCCCACTGTGCGGGCCAGTGCGGCACGGCGAGACCGTGGCGGTTGAGGATGCGCTGGCTGGTGACGATGTCGTCGTGCGTGGTCTGGTTCAGCGCACTGCGGCGCCGGATGTCGGCGGGTATCTCACCGAGGAACACCTCGCGCAGGTGGTCGCGGAATTCGATGTCGGCACCTGAGAGTTCGAGGTCCATGGCGGTTCTCCTTCGTGGATGTGGAGTGAACGGGTCGACGGCCCGCTCAGGCGGTCGCGGGGGTACGGACTGCGTCGAGCACCTCGTCGGTGCTGGCGCCCGCCCGCTCGGCGTGGCGGTAGAAGCCGGTCGGGGTCTGCGAGAGGTGCAGCGGGTTGGCCACCACGCGGATGGTGCCCTCGGTGGGGTGTTCCATCTCGGTGATGAGTCCGACCTCGCGCACATACGGGTCCTGCGGCAGGTCGGCGATGTCGACCACCAGGCCGTAGGGCATGTCGTTGTCGGTGAGGTACTGCTCCCACTCCGCGGTGGTCCTGGCGGTGGAGTGCGCGAGGACCTTCTCGATGCCCGCGGTGAACGTGGGGCGGTCGATGGTCGGCGAGTCCCACGCGGGGTCGGCGGCGTCCTCGGTGAGTCCGGCGCCGATGAGCAGCTTGCGCACGGCGTCGTTGGTGTACGGGACCGCGGCGATGGCGCCGCCGTCGGCGGTACGCATGGCGGCGTGGGCTCCGGTGAGGCTCAGCGGGTTGCCGACCTCACCTGCGGCGGGGACGAAGACGTCGCCGGCCATGTGCTCGACCATGTTCACCGCGATCATCGCGTCGGCCATGGCGAGCTGCACGTGCTGGCCCTCGCCGGTGCGCAGCTGGTGGTAGAGCGCGGCGAGGACGCCGTTGAGCAGGTAGAGGCCTGCGGTCTTGTCGGCGATGAAGGTCGGCATGAACTGTAGCGAGCCACCGGCGCGGTCCTGCAGGCTGACCAGTCCGGACACGGCCTGGATGACCTCGTCGTACGCGGGACGGTTGCCCTGCGACGAGGTGGGGGCGAAGCCCTGGGCGTGTGCGTAGATCAGGTGGGGGAAGCGCTCGTGCAGCTCGTCGTAGCCGAGGCCGAGTCGGTCGAGTGCGGCGGCGCGCATGTTGGTCACCAGCACGTCGGCGTCGGCGAGCAGCGCGAACAGGTCCTCGAGTCCCTGCGGGTCCTTGAGGTTGATCGCGACGCTGCGCTTGTTGCGGTTGACCTGCATGTACAGCGGCGCCATGCCGGGGTTGCGACCGGTGTTGGCCGGTGACTGCCGGGCGGTGTCGAAGGGCGGCTCGATGCGGATCACGTCGGCACCGAAGTCGCCGAGGATCTGGGTCGCGTACGGCCCCATCACGACGGTGGAGATGTCGATGACGGTGACGCCCGCGAGGGGGCCGGAGTTCTGCGCGGTCATGTCGGCCGTGGTGGCGGTGTCTGCTGTGGTGCTCGTGCCTTCTGTGTTGCTCATGTCTTCGACGGTAGGTCGTTACCAGGGGTAAGGGAATTACCGTCTGACTCAGATCGGTGTGTCCACGGCGATAACACCGGGGCTACGCTGCTCAGCTGTGGAGATGCATCACCTGCGGTACTTCCTGGCCGTCGCCCGCGAACTGAACTTCACGCGTGCGGCGCGGTCGTTGAACATGTCGGTGCCGCCGCTCAGCCAGCGCATCCGCACCCTCGAGCACGAGCTCGGCACTCCCCTGTTCGAGCGTTCGACCCACCACACCAAGCTGACCCCCGCGGGTGAGGCCCTGCTACCGCTGGCGGCGTCGGTGGTCACCGATTTCGATGCCATCCCCACCCTCGTCGGCCAGGGCGTCGGTCGGGCCGATGTGCGGCTCGCCGTCCCCGACGTCCTCAACCCCCGACACCGTCGTGCGCTGACCGACGCGATCCGCGGCCTCGACGCGTCGTTCTCGTTCACCATCCGACAGATGCCGTCACTGCAGATGGAGTCGGCGTTGCTGAGCAGTTCGATCGACATCGCCATCGCGCACGTGGGCACCACGAACGATCGGTTGTCGACCCGGGTGCTCTACAGCGAGCCGCTCGGGGCCGTCGTCGATGCGAGCCGGTTTCCCGACCGGACGTCGCTGTCGATGGCCGACCTACGCGGGCTGCGCTACATCCAGGGCCCGCGTCACTGGGATCTCGGCGCCGGACGCACCGACCGTCTGGCCGCCGCGGGCGCGGTCGTCGATGCCGACGCGAGCTTCACCGACATCAGCGGGTTGCTGTTGTTCCTGCGCAGCGCAGCGGCGTTCACGATCGTGCCGCTGGAGTCGGAGGCGGTGCTCTCGGTGGACCGCGCCGAATACGCGGTCCTGCCCGTCGACGACATGGACGAGTCGCTCACGACCTACCTGCTGCGTCGCGTCGCCGACACCTGGCTCGACCCGGTCGTCACCGCCCTCGGCCGCACCCACGAGGATCCCGACTCCCACCCCGCCTGACCCCACGACGGCGTCGAGTGGGCGGATGCGGACGTCGAGTGGGCGGATGCGGACGTCGAGTGGGCGTTTACGGACGATGACTGGGCGTTTGCGGACGCCGACCGGCAGGCCTCGCCCACCCGCTGTCCGCAGCCGCCCACTCGCTGTCCGCAGCCGCCCACTCGACGGGTGCGAGGGGTGAGACGGGTGAGAGGGGTGCGGCGGGTCAGCGCGAGCAGGTGGAGGGCGCGGGATCGCCGGCGAAACGGTCGCCGATCCAGGAGATCGCGCTCGGCGTCAGTCCGGTGTTGGTGTGGCCCTTGCCCTGTGCCACCGACACCGACAGCGTGTCGCCCATCGCGCACGCGCGCCGGACGGCCCCGGCAGTCCACGACGGGTCGATGATCTGGTCGGCGTCGCCGTACCCGACGAACAGCGGTCCGGCCGAACGCCGCTGCGGCAGAGAGTTGACGACGAGCATGTCGTGGAGTCGTCGCAACGCATCCGCCGAGGTGATCGTCGCGTCACCCGGCTGGGCCCTGGTGATCGCGGAGAACTTGCGGAACTCGCTTCCCTGACCACAGGAGGTCAGGTCGGACGCCCCCTGCGCCAATGCCCCTCGCAGGTAGTCGCTCGCCCGGAAATCGGGGTAGACCGCACGCAGCCCGTCGACGATGAGCGGGATGAACCCCAGCTGTATCGGGGTGAAGCGCGGGGCGACATAGGGCTGCGCGTCGGCGCCGTCGGCGATCGGGGCCACGTCGGCAGCCGGGGCCAGCGCCGCGGCACCCACGAAGTCGAGGCCGTCCCCGTAGTCGTTCGCGTGCTCGGCCGATGCCCAGGCGGCCTGACCGCCCTGCGAGCTCCCGATCGCGGCCCAACGAGTTCCCGCCTGCGGAACCATCGCTCGCGCCGCGCGCACCATGTCGATCATGTTGTAGGCGATGGTCCGCGAGTTCAGGTAGGGATGGGGGACGTCATGCTCGCCGAGGCCCTGGTAGTCCGACGCGGCCACCACGTAGCCGGCATCGAGCAGGGATGCGACGGTGGATGTCTCACCCAACAGATCCGGGTACCCGGACGGACCGCAGTTCGCTGCGGTGCCGGTGGTCCCGTGACCGAACGCGACAACCGGCCAGCCGCCCTGCGGGGGCGTGCCCGAGGGCACCGCGACGTACCCAGACACCCGGGTCCCGAAACTGCCCGCCGGATCCCCCGGTGCGTACCCGGCCGTCGATCGGTACACCACCCGGGTCAGGTTCTCGCCGGCGAGACGGCCATCGGGATCGACCGCCAGCGCCGCCCTGCTCAGGATCTCCCCGCGCGCGTCACCGACCGGAGCCGGTGGCAGCGCCGACGGTGTCGCAGAGGACGATTCGACGTCCGACGAGCTCGGCGAACCGGTCGGCGCGGATGTCGAACATCCGATCGCCAGGGTCGCGAGCACCGCGAGGGTGATCGCCGATCGCGCCGACCGGATGCCGATGATGGGTGGTCCTACTTCTTCTCGTCGCCCAGCTTGCGGGCCGCGTCCTTGGCGGCGTCGCGACCCTTGTTCACCTGGCTGGTGTACTTGCCCTTGGTCGCCTTGTCGACGGCCTGGGCACCCTTGTCGATGTACTGCGAGTTCTTGCTGATGGCCGTCTTGGCCTTGTTGGCGAGCTGCTTGAAATCCATGTCCGACCCCTGTTCGTGGTGTTGTTCGATCGCACGCCAGTCTAGCCGCGCGGGCGACATGTCCGATTCAGGCGAGATCTCGACGCGTCAGCCGACGTTCTCCCACCAGGTCTGATCGGCGATCCCGGCCCCGGTACGGGCGACGACATCGATGCGCGCGCCCGGAGCGGGAGTCGCGACCTCCGCGTGGGCGGCGTCGGCCGCGGTGAGCATGCGGCTCACCGGCTCGTCCCACGGGTGCATGGCGAGATTGAACGTGGCCCAGTGGATGGGGACCATCAGCGACTCCGACAGCGACGACCCGGCGAGGAACCGGTGCAGTTCGACACCCTCCTCGGGGTTGACGTGGATGTCGGGCCACAGCTCGCCGTACGCCCCGATCGGGACGAGCGTGAGCTCGTAGGGACCGGTGGTCCGCGCGGAGTCGGCGTAGGCCTCGGTGAAGCCGGTGTCGCCGGTGAAGAACGCGTTGTGCGTCGGCCCGTGGATGCCCCAGCTGGCCCACTGGGTGAGGTTGCGGACCACACCTCGACCCGAGAAGTGGCGTGCCGGTAGACAATCGAAGGTCAGGTCGAGGTGCGTGACCTGCCCGCCCCAGTCGCTCTCGGAGATGCGGCCCGCCGCGATCCCCCAGTACTCGAGATGGGCTCCGACACCGATCGGGGCGACGAAGTGCGCGTCGGGCTGACGCCGTGCGATCTCGACGACCGTCGCCATGTCGAGGTGGTCGTAGTGGTCGTGACTGAGAAGCACGACGTCGATGGCGGGCAGGTCGGCCGCCGAGCACGGCGCGCGGTGCAGTCGGCTCGGCCCGACCACCTGCGAGGGCGAGCACCGCTTGGAGAACACCGGATCGGTGAGCACCCGCCTGCCGTCGATCTCGATCAGCGAACTCGCGTGGCCCAACCACGTCACCGCGAGCGCGCCGACGGTGGTCTCGAAGTGCGGGGTACGCACCGGCACGATCCCGCGCGGTTGGCCTCGACGACGTTCACGCAGCATGTCGCGGGTGTTGCCGGCAGTCGGGGTGATCGGCGACGCCGGTTCGCGATTGGCGAAGAACCCGTCGGTCTGATTCGGCGAGGACGCGATGTGCGGCGCGATCGCCTCCGGCGACGCCCCGAACGCCCGCCCCGCCGGTACCCCCGTCGCGGCCAGACCCGAGGTGAAGGCTCCGACGGTGCTGGTGGCTGCGCTGGCAGCGAGTTTGCGGATCACTCTCGTCACAGTACCGACGTGCCGCCGACGATCCGACCGCGGTTTCGGTCGACCCGGCGGGGAATCATCGACACGCGGTCAGAGTTGACTATGTACGACAATAGTCAGAACACCGGAGGTTCCCATGACACGCTCATCCATCACCGACGCCGTCATCGTCGGCGCGGTCCGCACCCCCATCGGGAAGGGCAAGGCGAGCGGGGCGCTGCACGGCGTCCATCCGGTCGACATGCTCGCCCACAGCCTGCGCACCCTCGTCGAGCGCACCGGCATCGACCCGACGCTCATCGACGACGTCATCACCGGCACGGTCACACAGGCCGACGAACAGGGCCAGAACATCGCGCGCAACGCCGTCCTCGCCGCCGGCTTCCCCGAGTCCGTTCCCGCGACGACGATCAATCGGCAGTGCGGATCGAGTCAGCAGGCCATCTCGTTCGCCGCGCAGGGTGTGATGTCCGGGGCATACGACGTCGTCGTCGCCGCCGGCGTCGAGTCGATGGGCCGCGTACCGATGATGTCCGACGTGCGGCCGGGGGCCGACCCGTTCGGTGTCGACCTGGCCCAGCGCTATCCGGAGGGGTTCATCCCGCAGGGCTACAGCGCCGAACTGATCTCCGCGCGGTGGGGATTCACTCGCACCCAACTCGACGAGTTCGCGCTGTCGAGTCACGAGAAGGCGGTGGCCGCCACCAAGGACGGGCGGTTCGCCACCGAGCTGGCACCTCTTGCGGGTCTGGACCACGACGAGATGATCCGGCCCGGCGGATCGCTCGAATCACTGGCCGGGCTGCGGTCGGCGTTCTACGACGAGTCGATGGCACAGCGCTTCCCCGAGATCGGCTGGAACATCACCGCCGCCAACTCGAGTCCGCTCTCCGACGGCAGCGCCGCGGTGTTGATCACCTCGTCGGAGACCGCGCGGCGACTCGGCCTGACGCCGCTGGCGCGGATCCACACGACCACCGTCGTCGGCTCCGACCCGATCCTGATGCTCACCGGGGTCATCCCGGCGACCGAGAAGGTGTTGGCCAAGGCCGGGCTCGCCATCGGCGACATCGACCTGTTCGAGGTCAACGAGGCGTTCAGCCCGGTGGTGCTGGCCTGGGCTCGCGACACCGGCGCCGACCTGACCCGCACGAACGTCAACGGCGGGGCCATCGCGCTCGGGCATCCGCTCGGCGCCAGCGGGGCGCGCATCATGACGACACTCGTCAACGCCCTGCACCAGACCGGTGGTCGGTACGGACTGCAGACGATGTGCGAGGCGGGCGGTCAGGCCAACGCCACGATCATCGAGCGGCTCTAGCCTGCGAGTGCCTGCGCGATGGGGGTGTCGCCGTCGGTGAACTCGATCATCTGACCGACGGTCGCGGGCGTCGCGAGGGCGGCGACGATCACGGCGGCGACATTCGCGCGGCTGGTCTTCGTCTCACGGTCGGCGCCCTGCGCCTTGGTGACGATGGAACCCGAACCGGACTCATCGGACAGCGAGCTGGGTGCGACGATGGTCCAGTCCAGATCGCTGGCCCGCAGGTACTGGTCGGCGTCTCCCTTGGCCTCGGCGTAGGCGTAGAACGAATCGTCCGGCGACACACCGTGATCCACCGAGGCGCCGTAGTACGACACCAGGACGAACCGCTTGATCGAGTTGGCCGAGGCGGCGTCGATGCACCGGATGGCGGCGTCACGGTCGACCGCGAAGGTGCGGTCGGCGTCTCCCCCACCGGCACCGGCGGCGAAGATGACGGCATCGTGGCCGGCGAGGGTCTCGATGATCTCCTCGGTCGACTGGTGCTCGACGTCGGCGACCACGGGGACCGCACCGGTACCGGTGATGTCGTCGGACTGATCGGGATTGCGGATGAGCGAGCTCACCTGATGGCCGTCGTCGACCAGCAGGCGTGCGGCCTGCAATGCGATCTTCCCGTGGCCTCCGACGATGGCGATGCTGGACATGTCCACTCCTCACTCCGCGGCGTACCGGCGGTGTGGTCTTCGATCCGGCCGTTCATTCACCGGGTGTATGACAACGCTAGCAAGCAGTGATGCCGTCGCGGCCGACCAGCCTCTGGCGCTTTGGCCAACGATGGTTCATTATCAGCCGGTATTCGATTGTCGATCACAAATCATGAGGCGAGGCACAGATGCCCGTGCGGAGCGCGGCCGGCGTGTACCTCCGGCGTCTGCTCGTCGTGATCATCACCACCGTCGCGACGATGGGGTTGGCGATCACCGGACCCTCGCACGCCGCCGGCTCCGGCGGTGTCCACTATGTCGCACTGGGTGATTCACGCGCCTCCGGTCCCAGCATCACCACGTCGTTCGACGCCGACGGGTGCAACCGATCCGGCGGCGGGTACCCCGAACGGATCGCACGCGCCCTGCGTCCGGCGTCCTTCACCGACGTCGCATGCGCAGGCGCCACCAGCGACGAGGTTGCCGACCGTCCACAGACCACCTCGCTCCCCGTTGTCCGGACCGTGCCCGCGCAGGCCCGTGCGCTGCGTCGCGACACCGGTCTGGTGACGCTCTCGGTCGGTGGCAACGACATGAAGTGGGGATCGCTCATCAGCCCGTGCTTCGGTTTCTCGCTTCGGACCGATGAGCACTGTCGCTCGAATGGCGTTCTGCGAGCACTGATCACGGCCCGGCTCGCGGCATTGAGCGTTTCCGTCGACCACGTGCTGCGCGTCGTCTCCGCACGTGCTCCGAACGCCCGCGTGTTCGTCGTGGGGCACGGCGGCTACTACGGTCCGCGGGGATGCGTCGCCGACGCGAACGTGAGCCCCGCCGACGCCGCGTTCATCCGGGACTTCTTCCGGCGCTTCGACGCGGTGCTGTCCGGTTCCGCTCAGCGGCACGGCGCCACCTTCGTCGACGTCGCCGGCCCGGCCGTCGGTCACGACGCCTGCGCACCGGAATCACGACGGTGGTTCACCGGGCAACTGCCCCGGGGCAACGGACTGCCTAACCATCCGACCCAGATGGGCAACGCGGCGATCGCGCGTCTCGTCCTCGCTGCCATCACACGCTGATCCGCTGTGTCCTGGCGCACACGGCGGACGTCCGCTACATTCGTTTGTGGTGCTAAGCAACCCCTGAACATCGGTCAATGAAGCCGCGTGCAAAGCAGCAGCCGAAAGAATGCGAGGAACGCGATGACACTGTCCCTGGATCCGACACCCGAGGTTGTCGACTACCCGTTCAACCGGCCCGACAACCTGGAGCTCGCCGGCGAGTACGCCGCGATCCGGGAGGGCTCGGGCCTGGCCCGTGTTCGTCTGCCGTTCGGCGAGATCGGTTGGCTGGCAACGCGCTACGCCGACGCCCGCACGGTGTTGGCCGATCCGCGGTTCAGCCGGGCGGAGTCGGTGACCCACGACGAGCCGCGCATGCGCGAGGGAAGGCAGACCGGCGGGATCCTGTCGGTCGACCCACCCGATCACACCCGGTTACGGGTGCTCGTGGCGAAGGCGTTCACGGTCAAGCGCATCGAGGCGCTGCGACCCACGGTCAAGCAACTGTGTCAGGACCTCATCGACGACGCGGTGGCCGCCGGCGCCCCGACCGACATCGTCGACCGCTTCGCACTCCCCTTGCCGGTGCAGGTCATCTGCGAACTCCTCGGGGTACCGACGTCTGACCGGCCACGGTTCCGGGCGTGGAGCGACGCCGCCCTGTCGACCACGTCGATGACCGCCGACGAGTACCAGGCGAGCCGCGAGGAGTTCCGCGACTACATGCGCGGACTCCTGGCGATCAAGCGCGAGACACCGACCGACGACCTGATGACCGCACTGGTCGCCGCCCGCGACGAGGGCGACAAGCTGACCGAGCTCGAGCTCATCGACCTCTGCAACGGGATCCTGGTCGCCGGGCACGAGACGACGGCGTCGCAGATCCCCAACTTCGTCCTGTACCTGCTGTCGCAGGAAGGCAGTTGGCAACGCCTGCACGACGATCCGGAGCTGATCCCGGCCGCCGTGGAGGAGTTGATGCGCCTCGTCCCACTCGGCCTCGGCGGCGGTCAAGCGCGGTACGCGCTCGAGGACGTCACGTTCGGTGACATCACCGTCGCCAAGGGTGAGCCGGTGCTGGTCGCGATAGCAGCGGCCAACCGCGACCCCGAGGTGTTCGACGACCCGGAGGTGTTCGACCTCGAGCGCGGACGCACACCGCACATCGGCTTCGGGCACGGCGCCCACCACTGCCTCGGGGCCGCGCTCGCACGCCTGGAACTGCAGGAGGCTCTCCTGGCGTTGACCCGCAACTTCCCCGATCTCGCGGTCACCGAGGTGGACTGGAAGAGCGAGATGGTCGTCCGTGGACCGAAGAAGTTGATGATCACGTGGTGAGCGCGCAGTCGGTGGACCCCACCGATCAGACCGGACAGGAGCGCTGGTCGGTGCGTGTCGGTGAGCACTGCATCGGCTCGGGCATGTGCGTCGCACTCGACCCGGAGCACTTCTCGTTGGAGAACGGCAGGGCTCGCACCGAGGGTGCACAGGTGACGCCCGACCAGCGCTACATCGACGCTGCCGACACGTGCCCGGCCGCGGCGATCACCGTGACCGACGCCGACGGGACCGAGCTGGCCCCGACCTGACCGGTGGCCGTGACCCATCCCGGCGCGCCGAGTCCACCTCGCGCGCCGGGATAAGTCATCATGGGCACGAATCTTCCGCCGAGCACCCAGGGAAACGAGGGCGTCCGATGCGTTGGTGGCGCTCTCGCGCGCACGCACCCCTGCACCGCGTCGGGGCAGTCGTCGTGGCCTCGGCGAGTGTGCTGGCCCTGGCCGCCGCCGGTCCGGCCTCAGCGTCCGAGGGCGAGGCCCCGATCCACTACGTGGCGCTCGGCGATTCGCGTGCGGCAGGGCCCACGGTCGGTTCCCAGGTGGTCGCCGAGGGCTGCGGCCGGACCTCGAACGGGTACCCCAACCTCGTCGCCGCCGCCCTGGCACCCGCGTCGTTCACCGACGTCGCGTGTGGCGGTGCGACCACCGCCGACGTCGTCGACCGCGATCAGATCACCAATCCGCCGGTGCGCAAGCGAGTTCCGGTGCAGGCATCGGTGCTGCGGCCCGACACCACCCTCGTCACGCTGTCGATCGGCGGCAACGACCTGCGCTGGCGCGGACTGCTGACCCCCTGTTTCGGGACCCCCACCTCCGGTGACCGGTTCTGTCGGGACAACCCGACGATCCGGTCGACGATGGAGTCGAGGTTCGTCACCCTCGCCGCCGCGACCGACCATGTCCTGCAGGTGATCCGACAACGCTCCCCGATCGCCCGCATCGTCGTGGTCGGCCACGGCGGATACTTCGGGACGCAGGGCTGCGCGCCCGACGCCCGACTCAGTCCCGGCGACGCGACGTTCGTGCGTGCGTTCTTCGACCGCTTCGACAACGTCCTGGCCGGGTCGGCGCTACGGAACAACGCCGTCTATGTCGATGTGGCCGCGGCCGCCGAGGGTCACGACACGTGCGCGGCCGCCGGCGACCGGTGGTTCACCGGTTCGGTACGGCGCGCGCAGACTCCCCCCAACCATCCGACCCCGGCCGGCGGGGCCGCGATGGCGCGATTGGTGCTGGCCGCGCTCGGCGTCTGACGCCTCCTCCGAACGAGACCGACCCGTACGACTCAGACCGGGACGCGGGTGAGCGCGGCGGCGTGATCGAGTCGGTCGAGTGCGCGCACCGCGACCCGCGTCGCCGTCGAGAGTTCTTCGGGGTCACGGTTCATCAGCTCCACGACCGGTGAGTCGTCGGCCAGCACGCCGTCGTAGATGTCGGTGTCGCCGCGCACCACCGCCCGCAGCGAATCCACTGCCGCACGCACCTCCTGGGACCCGCGTCGCAATCCCTCGGCGAGGTCACCGGTCGGTCCGCTGTCGAGTTCCGCGCCGGCGGAGAGCATCCCCGCCCGCACCAGTGCGTGGGCGGCGCGGTCGCAGGCCTCGAGCACACGGACCAACCGTGCGGTTCCCCGCCGCGCCCGGCTCGTCGGTCCCATCCCCAACGGCTTGGCCGAGGTCTGCAGTTCCTGTAGCGCGGTGTCGAGGCGCCGCGACACCGGCACCAGGTCGACTCCGGAGCCCGGTTCGAGCACCGAGTCGATCGAGTCCGAGATGACCTCGTCGAGGGTGTCGAGGTAGGTGTCGACCTTCTCGCGCACGGTCTCCCGGGTGCGGATGGGAAGGATGAAGTACGCCGCACCGATGCCGACGGCGGCGCCCACACACGTCTCGGCGATCCGCAGTTCGAGCACCGCGATGCTGAAGGTGCCGAGCAGTCCGTACAGCATCGCCAGCAGCACCGTGACGAAGAAGACGAGCAGACCGTTGGCGATGGTGACGAGGTAGAACGCGCAGAAGACGCAGACCACGATCAACGCCAGCTGCAGCGGTGGTCGATGTCCGACGAGGGCCGCCAGCACCACCCCGGCGAACACACCGGCCACGGTGCCGACGATCCGGTGTCCCGCCCGGGTGAGGATCTCACCGCGCGTGGAGGTCCCGGTGAACACCACGAACGCCGAGAGCACCGCCCAGTACCACCGGTTCGGTGACACGAGCTCCCCGAGGACGGTCGCCACCGATGTCGCGATGGCCACCTGGATGGCCGCACGCGTGCTGGGCCGCAGCCGCGCGAGTGCATCGGTCAGCCTCGGCCACCGTCCGGCCCGGTCGGTGTCGTGCGGCGCCGTGACGCCGGTGTCGTCGTCGGTGTCGCTGTCGGCGGAGGTGCCGGGTGCGCCGCCCTCGAGCGATTCGGGCGTGGGCTCCCGCGTCCACCCGAGTGCGGGCAGCTTGCCGATCCGATGCGTCGACGGTTCGGGCGGGGTGAGTGCGTGGGCGGTCACGCGGTGCACCGCGATGTGCGCTCGGACGACCCGGGCGGCCGAACGGATCGCGATGGTCGTCTGATCGCTGCCGCTCGTGGAGGCATCCGCAGCCATCGCGGTGCGACGCAGTGACCGCAGCTCGTCCTCGGTGGGGTGGTTGCGCAGCGCCCCCCGGACCGCGGCCATCACCTCGCCCACGGTGGGCGTCCAGTTGACGGGGTCGAAGGCGCGCAGGGCGAACGCGAGTTGCTCGGTGGCCTGCTGGGCGTCGAACACCCGTCGCGAGAGATCATTGCCGGTCACCGACAGGTGAGCCGACGCCACGTTTCGGTCGAGCCAGTCCTCGATCATCAGGGCGGTGTTGGCCAGCCGCTCCAGCACACGCCTCATCTCATCTGGATCGGGCGTCGTGCCGGTCGTGGTCGGCGTCACCGCGTCGACCACCGTCAGCGACGACGCCCGCAGCGACTTGGTGAGCCGGCTCAGCTCGGCGCCCGCCCACTCGTGTTGGAACGCGAACCGCACCACGAGCGACGACGCGACACCGAGCGCGATCGCCAGCGCCAGGACCGGGATCTGCGACGGGGTGGCGCGCAGGAACAGCGAGAAGAAGTAGGCGATGAACGACGCCATCCCGAGTGCGAACCCGCGCGGCCCGAAGCGGCGCACGTACACCGCGGTGAACAGCACCGCCACGAAGCCGACGTCGGCGACCACCCCGTACTGCGTCAGCACGGCGGCGAGTGTCACCGCGGCGATCGCGGGCAGCGTGATCATCACCGTCGTCAGCAGACGCGCGTGCGCGGTGCGGTCCTTGACGACGAACGAGGAGAACATCGCCACCACCGAGCCCAGCATCGCGACGGTGATCGGTTGGCCCAGTGCCCTCGTGGTGACCGTGAGCACGAGCAGCGCCAACACGAGGGTCAGCGTGGTCTGACTGGCGCTGCGCAGACGGAGGGCGCCCGGGTCGGACACGACCAGAAATCGTGCGGCGCGACTCGCCGACGCACGCAGGGACACCTCCATGAGCCAAGCCTACGGCGGCGGCACCGCTTCGACGGTCGGTCAGGAACCGAAGGGGACGCCGCCGATCTCGATCGCACGGGTGAAGGTGAGCCGGTCGAACTCGCGGCCGTATTCGTCGATCGCCGAGATGTCCATGCGGCTGCGGGTGATGCCCGGGATACCGGGTACCACGTCGATGCTGATGAACGAGTAGTTGCGGAACCGCACCCGCGACCACTCGACGCTCTCGGCCTTCTTCTGACCGTCCGGGGTCCACACGTAGCTGTTGGGCACCGTGTTGTCCTTGACCACGTTGCCGCGGTAGCTCTCGGACTCGCCGGGTTGGAAGCCGTAGCGCGGCCGTCCTCCGCCGCCGACGGTGTAGTAGACCGTGCCGTCCGTCTTCGCCGACACCGTCGACCGGTCGGGAGCGGCCTTGCGCGGCTGGTTGTTCCGGATCGGGTCGGTGCGCTCGAAGATGTGGTTGTGCGCCTGGAAGACGGCGTCGACCTGGTACTGGTCGAACAGCTTCGCCCACGCCGCGCGCACGCCGCCGTCGCTGGCGTGCGAATCGGTGGTCGAGTAGGCGCAGTGGTGGAAGAAGCAGACGATGAAGTCGATGTTCGGGTCGGCGCGGAACTTCGCCAACGAGCTCGCGACCCAGCTGTTCTGACGCCCACCGCTGTAACCGGTGTTCGCGGTGATCTCGTAGGAGACGTCGTTGGCGTCGAGCGAGAGGACGGCGACGTTGCCGTAGACGACCGAGTACACCGACGGGCATCCCGCCGGCCCGTTGGACGGCTGGTCGAGACGCTTGGCGTGTCCGCCGTAACCGTTGGGCGAGTACAGCGCCTCCATGTCGTGGTTGCCGGTGGCGAACATCCACGGTGTGCGCGACGCCGACTTCTCGATCGCGGCGAAGTAGCCGTCCCACACGTAGGGGTTGAACTTGTCGAACCCGGACGGCGCGCTGCCGCTGGGGACGAAGTTCGGCGGCTTGCCCGCACCCGAGGGATCCGCGTAGGCGATGTCGCCGGCCAGGATGTGGAAGGCGCCGTTGCGGGCCGCGATCTGGTTGACGATGTTGGCGGCGTGCTTGACCGACGGCTGGTTGTCGGCCTTGTAGTACAGGTCGTCGTAGTCACCGGCCTTGAGACCGGCGGGCTGCGTGGGCGTCTCGTCGACGCCCTGGTCGCCCATCATGGTGAACCGGAACGGTGCGCTGCGCCCCCGGCCCAGCGCCGGTGCGGCGCTGCGGACGTCGGTGGTGCGCCCGTCGGAGGTGCGCCAGCGGTAGAAGTGCGGCAGCCGCGACGGCAGACCGTCGACCGGGGCGTGCACGTAGAACTGCTCGGCACCGAGGATGCCGCCCGAGCTGATGGGCACCTGGCTCACCAGGTTGCGGACCTCGGCAACGGTGGTGGCACCCAGAGCGGGCGTCGGGCCGTGGTCGAGGAACACCTTCGCGCTGCCCGGGTTACGCGAGAGCTGGGCGGAGAACCGCAGCTGGCTCGCTGCATCCGAGCCGAACGAGACGTGTCGTCCGCCGACGGCCAGCGGAGCGTCCGCGGCGTAGGCGATGCCGGAGAACGCCAGGTTCCCGACTCCGGCCGCAGCCGCGGCGGCGGCGCTGCCCGCGAGGAAGTTGCGGCGCGAGACCGCGTGCCGCTTCAGGTTCCCGACGTGCCAGTCGTGCTGCTCGGCGGTGGTCATCTGCGCGGCCACCGAACGAGGGATTCCGGTGTCGACGGTCTCGCCTAAAGGATTCACGGGCATGCATCAAAGATCACGGCATCAGCTGTGCCGCAGGGTGAGCACACGGTGTCGGGAACGTGAACGAGCCGTGAATCTCGAAAAGCGACGAAGTGCGCACAGCGCGCGTTCACGACATCGACGGGGCCGCGGTCGCGGCGTTCTCGGCATCACCGCGAACCCTGGTGTCGAGCCGGGTCGCGACGATCAGGACACCGAGCCCGGCCGCGGTCATCACCGCACCCGCCCAGATCGGGGACGTGAACCCGAGCCCGGCCGCGATGGTCAACCCGCCGATGTAGGCGCCCAGCGCATTACCGACATTGAACGCCGCGATGTTCGCACCCGACGCCATCGTGGGCGCCGCGGCGGCGTAACTCATGATCCGGGTCTGGACGCCCGGCGTGATGGCAAAACCGAAGCCACCCATGAGGATCAACGAGATGACCGTTGCGACCTTGTTCTGCGCAGTCGCGGCGAAGAACACGAGGACCACCACCAGGACGGCGAGGATCACCATCAATCCGCGGGCGAGCGCCCGGTCTGCCACCTTGCCACCGACGTAGTTGCCGACGAACAGACCGAGCCCGAACAGCACCAGCAACCACGGCACCGTCGACGATGCGAACCCCGTCACCTCGGTCAGCGTGTAGGCGATGTAGGTGAAGGCGCCGAACATGCCGCCGAATCCGAGGATCGTGATGGCGATCGACAGCCACACCTGGGTCGACCGGAACGCAGCGAGTTCGTGACGCAGTTGTGGAGCGCTCGACACCGCCACACCGTCCGCTCCCACCACGGGCGGGCGGGTCGTGCTGTCGTCGGGCACCAGCGTGGCCACACCGATCATGGCCAGGACACCGATCACCGTGATGGCCCAGAACGCCGAGCGCCATCCGAACTGCTGGCCGAGGAAGGTCCCGAACGGCACACCGAGAACGTTGGCGATGGTCAGGCCGGCGAACATCATCGCGATCGCGCCCGCACGCTTGGCCGGGGGCACCATGTCGGCGGCGACCACGGCGCCGATGCCGAAGAACGCACCATGGCACAGCGCGGCGATGATCCGTCCGCCCAGCATCGCTTCATAGGTCGGCGAGAGCGCCGACAGCAGATTGCCTCCGATGAACAACACCAACAGCCCCAGCAAGACGCGCTTGCGGTCGAACCGGGACACCGCCGCGGTCACGCCGATGCCGCCCACCGCGACCGCGAGTGCGTATCCGGAGATGAGGTAACCGGCCGTCGACTCCGACACCGCGAAATCCGCCGCCACCTCGGGCAACAGGCCCATGATGACGAACTCGGTCAGTCCGATGCCGAATCCCCCGAGCGCGAGGGCGAAAAGTCCCACTGGCATGTCTGCACTCCGATCCACGTCGTGTCGCAAGCGTTTATAGCGCGTCTGCATCTATTGCAGACGCGGGCTAGATAGTTGCACACGCCTGTAGTCGTCGCAAGCTGATAGATTGGGGCTCTGAACGAGGAGGTCAGGATGTCGATCGCCGACGATGCCGTCGAGGTGCGCGCGCAGGGATGGCGGACGCTGGCCGCGCTCCACGGATCGTTGGAAGCGGAGTTGGAGCGAGCGCTGTCGCGTGAACACGACCTGTCGGTCGTCGAATACACGGTTCTCGACGCACTGAACCGGCAGGACGGTTGGCACATGCGGATGGCACAGCTCGCCCGCGCCGCCGCACTGAGTTCGAGTGCCACCACCCGTCTGGTGAATCGCCTCGAGCAGCGCGGGCTGCTGTCGCGATACCTGTGCGACGACGATCGGCGCGGGATCTACACCGAGCTCACCGACAGCGGGCGGGAGATGCTGACCGCCGCACGTCCCACGCATGACAAGACCTTGGAATCAGCACTCGACGCCGCCTGTCGCGCACCGGAACTCGCTCCGTTGGTGCGGGCGTTGCACGAGTTGCCTGCTGCCGCGCCTGCCTAGTCTTCGCGTCACGTTCTACTGCAGAAGATGCTCGGGACAGGGTCTGGTGGCCCGAAACTTGCCCTGCCGGCTCGCGTTCGCATGGTCCCTGACTCCTCGCACGCCCGGTCACTCGTCGCATGCCGCCGACGGCATGCGGGCGGTGCATCAGCGTGCGAGCCATGGATTCGCGCGGTTTCGAGTCATTCGCCTCGCCCATGCGCGGTGCGAACAGCGCATCTGGGTGCGAACCCCGGAAACGATGCGAACGCGAGTCAACAGCGCAGGTCCAGAGCCACCCGATTCCGTCCCCAGAATCTTTTCGCCGTCAGGCGTTCGACTTCTTGGGCGGCAGGGGGATGAAGTAACTGGTGCGCTGTTGGTATTCCTTGTATCCCGGGCGCTGCTCCATGTGACGCTCAAGGAGCCGGGCACCGGTCGCGAAGACCAGGAAGTAGGTCATCGCGATCGGGGACAGGAACGTCGCGACGGTGGGCCAGAACGTCATGCACACGAGGAATGTGCCCCACCAGACGCAGGCGTCGCCGAAGTAGTTGGGATGCCGCGTGTATCGCCAGAGCCCCTTGTCCATCACGGTGCCCTTGTTCGACGAATCGGCCTTGAACCGATCCATCTGCAGATCGCCCACGGTCTCGAACGTCACGCCGACGATCCAGATGATCACACCGATCACCGCGAGGTACCAGAGCGTGCCGTGCGCGACCGACGACACCTGTAGCGGCAGCGAGACGAACCACAGCGCGGGCCCCTGTGTCGCGTAGATCTTGGTGATCGCGGTCAGCGCACGGTTGCCGCCCGCGTCGTCGAGGAGCTTCTCGTAGCGCGGATCCTCGCCCTTGCCGCGCGAACGTCGGAACATCGACGACGCCAGGCGAAGTCCCCACGCACCGATCAGGACGAGAACCAGCAGCCTGCGCCAGAGATCGCCGTTGCCGAGCGCCGCGGTGATCGCCGCGATCACGACGAATCCGAGACCCCAGGTCACGTCGACGACGTTGTGCCTGCCGATCGAGAAGCCGATGGCGGCGGTGATGCCCAGCAGGATGATGACGCCGGCCAGACTCGACGCGGACACCAGGACGAACTGGCTCCAATCGAAGGTCATCAGAAGTTCCGCACCGGCGGCATCGACGACCGGCCACGCGAATCGTTGCGCACGGAGAGGATCTGGTCGACTCCCATCCGTCCATCACGGAAAGCCATGCCGCCGCCGACGAGGTAGAGCCGCCACACCCGCGCGGTCTCCTCGCCGACCATGGCGACGACGTCGTCCCAGCGGCGCTCGAAGGTGTCGTACCAGACGTCGACGGTGCGGACGTAGTGCTCGCGCATCGCGTGGACGTCGCGGACCTCGAGTCCGGACTCCTCGATCATCGCGACGGTCTCACCGACCGGACGCATGAACATGTCCGGGGCGATGAACTGCTCGATGAACGGTCCGCCACCGGGGTTGTCGCCGTGCTTGCGCGACATCTGCTGGATCAGGACGCGACCACCCTCGATCACGTTGTCGTACAACGCCTTCGTGTAGGTCGGGTAGTTCTCCTGCCCGACGTGTTCACCCATCTCGATCGAGGCGACGGCGTCGAACGGGCCGTCGGGGATCTCGCGGTAATCCTGGATGCGGATCTCGACGCGGTCACCCAGACCACGCTCGGCGATGCGTGCGTCGATGAACGCCTTCTGCTCCTTGGAGATGGTGACGCCGGTGACCTGCGCGCCGTACTCGCTCGCGGCGAACAGGCTCAGCGAGCCCCAGCCGCAGCCGACGTCGAGGAACCGCATGCCGGGCCGTGCATCGAGTCCGATCTTGCGGCACACCATGTCGAGCTTGTCGCGCTGCGCCTGCTCGAGCGTGTAATCCGGTGCGTCGGAGGTGAAGTAGGCGCTGGAGTACGCCATGTTCGGGTCGAGCACCATGGAGTAGAAGTCGTTGGACAGGTCGTAGTGGTGGCTGATCGCGGCGCGGTCGCGCGCGAGGGTGTGCAGCTTGCCCTTCACCACCGCCTGCGATGCAGGAGCGGGCAGCGGCCGACCGAGGACACCGAGCTTGGCGACCGCGCGGACGAGCTGCGCGACGCGTGCCGGGGTGATCTTGATGCGCGACAGGTTGCGCTCGGCGATGACGGTCCAGATGTGGGTCAGCGCCTCGTTCAGGTCGCCCTCGACGTCGATCTCACCGGTGACGTAGGCCTGTGCGGCACCGAGTTCGCCCGGACTCCACAGCAATCGGCGCAGCGCGTCGGGGCTGCGCAGGGTCACGTGCGGAGCGTCGACCGGGCCGGCGGTGCTGCCGTCCCAGGCGGTGAGGTGCACGGGGATCTCGCCGCCGACGTACGGCGCCAGCAGGTCGGCGACGGTGCCGGCCGCGCCGGTCGTGGCCTGCGCGGGGGTGGTCTCGGTGATGCTCATCGTCGGTTCTCCTGTCGGGCCCGGTGCTCGGGGTGATCGTCTCGGCAGCGCTGCGTCATGGCGGTGATCGTCGCGACCACCCTGCGGGTCCACACCCACGGGCGCATCAGCATGAAGTGTCCGGCGAAGGTCATCGACGTCCAGGTGGCGTCGACGCCACGACCGGCAGCGCGCTCGGTGGCCGCGCGCGAGATCCGCGGGCTGGTCCAGCGGTCCATAGTCCCGTGCAGAACCACGAGCTGCTGTCCGGGTCGGAACGTGTCGGTCGCGCTCGGGTCCATCCACCACGGCGCCAACGCCATCACCGCGCACACCGACGGGTCGTCGGCCACCGCGGCCGCGGTCCGTCCGCCCATCGAGTGTCCGAGCAGGATCACCGGGGTGTCACCGAAGCGCGACCGGATCTCGTCGAGCGCCCAGCGTGCGTCGGCGACCGGACTCTGGTCGGCGCCGTTCCAGCCACGCATCCGGTACTGCAGCATGACCACCGCGGTGTCCGGCACCGACTTGGCGACGGCCCGGGCGAACGGTCGCATCCTTGCGGCGGAGAGGTGGTTGGTCTGCGCGGGCGCAGTGCTGCGGACCTTGCCGCCGTGCAGCACCAGGACCACCGCCGACGGGTCGGCCGGCGTCGCCACCCAGTGCAGGACAGGCGTCAGCGGCCCCGTGGTGTCAGAACTCATGAAAGCCATTCGACGCCGTGACCGCCGCGGATCTCTCCGCCGGGCGTGGGGGTCGTCACCAGGGTGTCCATGTCGTTCACGCTACCGAGGTGCAACGGCCTCTGCCCTGACTGAGCTGACCGTTCCGGTTTCAGGCAAAAGATGCCGG
>NZ_JAEMTF010000006.1:65762-71856 GCF_016462415.1 Williamsia sp.
CCTACTGCTGCGGCCGCACGAACGGGAACGTGAGCGTGGGACGGATCGCGACACCGGAGAGCATCATGACGAGCCGGTCCACGCCGAGTCCGAGTCCGCCGGTCGGCGGCATGGCGTAGCCGAGAGCGTGCAGGAAGTCCTCGTCCAACGACATCGCCTCGGGGTCACCGCCGGCGGCCTGCATCGACTGCCGGGTGAGCCGGTCGCGCTGGTCCACCGGGTCGGTGAGCTCGGAGTACGCGGTGCCCAGCTCGGCGCCGAAGCCGACCAGGTCCCACTGCTCGGTGAGCCGCGGGTCGGAGCGGTGCTTGCGCGCCAGGGGTGAGACCTCGATGGGGAAGTCGTAGTAGAACGTCGGGAACCGGGTCTGTTTCTCGACGAGCGCCTCGTAGAGTTCCATCACCATCTTGCCCGCGGGCATGTCGGCGGTGGTGTCGATGCCGTGGCGCGTGCAGATCTCGCCCACGTCGGCCGCACTGGACGACGAGCTGACCGCCGACCCGCACGCCCGCGACACCGCCTCGTGCACGGTGATGATCGGCCAGGTGCCGTCGAGCCGCACGGTCTCGATCTCCCCGGACTCACCCGGCTGCAGTGCGATCGGCTCACCGTTGACCGCAACGGCCATCGCCAGGATCAGCTCACGCGTCAGTTCCCGCATCGAGTTGTAGTCGCCGTAGGCCTGATAGGCCTCCAGCGACGTGAACTCGGGGTTGTGGGTGGCGTCGGCACCCTCGTTGCGGAAGTTGCGGTTCAACTCGAAGATCGCGCCCATCCCGCTGACGCACAGGCGCTTGAGGTACAGCTCGGGTGCGATGCGCAGGTAGAGCTGCTGGTCGTAGGCGTTGATGTGGGTCTTGAAGGGTCGCGCCGAGGCGCCGCCGTGCACGGTCTGCAACATCGGCGTCTCGACCTCGAGGAACTGATGTGCGTGCAGGGTGTCGCGCAGCGCACGGACCCCGCGCGACCGCTTCTGCAGCAGGTCCACCGCCGACCGACTGGTGATGAGATCCAGCGGCCGGTCCCGGACGCGGACGTCGTCGCTGAGTTCGGCGGTCAGCTGCGGCAGCGGGTTGAGGCATTTGCCCGCCATCTCCCAGGTCGACACCGACACCGACAACTCTCCACTGCGCGACCCGACCACCTCACCGGTCACGCTGATGAGGTCACCGACATCGACGATCCGACGGAACCGATCGTGCTCGCCGGGCCGCGCCGTGGCGGCGTCGGAGAGCACCTGGATCCGCGCAGCGTCGTCCTCGAGGAGGGCGAAGACCACGCCACCGAGGTCGCGCACCGCGCGCACCCGCCCCGCGATCGACACCGTCGTCGACGTACGGGCCTCTGCCGCGAGCCCGTCGTGGGCGGCGATGACGTCGGCCACCCGATCGGTCCGTCGCACCGCGACCGGGTACGGCTCGTGTCCGTCGGCCCGGATGCCGTCCAGCTTCGCGCGGCGCATGCGTTGCTGGTCGTTGAGACGCGGCGGCGGGACCCGTGTGACCAGCAGATCGCGCTCGAGTGCGTTGACGGCGTCGACGAAGCCGGTGTCGGTGCGACGCGGCTGGGTGTCCGGGGTCTTGGACCCGACCAGGAACGTCGGGCCCAGGTGCGGCAGGAATCCCTCCGCGACACCGACCGCGACCGCAGCCCGCATGACGGTGAGCGAGGGGTGATAGCAGAGCATCCGAGGCAGCCACTCCGGGTGGTACTTCTGGTTCGACTTGTACAGCGTCTCGAGCTGATAGAACTTCGACGCGAAGCCGAGAACCGAGTCCACCGCACGGGTGATCGGGCCGGCACCCTCACGCTCGGCGTCGGAGAACACCGACCGGAACACCGCGAAGTTCAACGAGATCCGCCGGATGCCGAGGTCGCCCGCCGACTCGATGAGCCGGGCGACGAGGTACTCGTTGACGCCGTTCTCCGCGGCACGGTCGCGGCGCATCAGGTCCAGCGACACCCCGCGCAGTCCCCACGGGACGAACGAGAGGAAGGCCCGGATCTCGCCGGCGGGATCGTGCGCGGTGATGATCAGGCAGCGACCGTCGGCCGGATCGCCAACGCGGTTCAGCGCCATCGAGAACCCGCGTTCGGTGTCCTCGCCGCGCCACTTGTCGGCGAGGTGCTCGATGGTCGCCAGTTCGTCCGGACTGAGTTCTGCGTGCCGCTTGATGCTGGTGGTGTAGCCGGCCGCGGTCACGCGGTTGACGGCCTGGCGCACCGGCTTCATCGACGCGCCGCGCAGGCTGAAGTCGTCGACGTCGATGATGGCCTCGTCGCCGATCGCGAGGACCTTGAGTCCGGCCGCCCGATAGACCTTCGCGCCTGCCTCGCTCGCCGCGAGCACCGCCGCGTGCAGGCTGTGGGTCCGGCAGTTGGCGAGCCACGCCTGCACCGCGGGCAGCCACGACTCGGGCGCACCGATGGGGTCGGCGCTGGCCACGCTGACGCTGCCCACGGCCCGGAAGGTCACCGCGGCCCGGCCGTCCGGCGAGAAGACCACCGACTTGTCGCGGCGGGTGGCGAAGTACCCGAGTGAGTCGTCCTCGCCGTTGCACAGCAGCAGTTCGCGGATGCGCAGTTCCTGGTCGGCGTCGGCGAACTCGTTGTCGCGGTTGGCCCGGTAGAGCACCATCAGCGCGAGGACCAGCGCCAGCGCCGACATCCAGCCGGCCAGCACGTAGATCGGGTGGTGGCCCTGGTGACCCTGCAGCAACGCGTCGCTCATGCCTGCTCGGTCACCGAAGGTCGACCTCAGTGCCCACTGCGCCTTCTCGTCCCAGCCCTGCAGGGTGTGCGGGAAGGCGACGGTCAGCACGAACGTGACGATGAACGACATCGCCAGACCACCGACGAGGACGCCGAGCGCCGCGCGGACCGAGCGGTGCGCCAGCTCGGCGGTGAAGGCCCGACGGGAGTAGACGAACGCGCCGAGGACCACGACGCCGATCACGAGCACCACCGATGCGGTCACCGGCGAGGTGGCGAACGCGTCGTAGTCGTTGTCGGTGTCGATGTCCTCGATGAAGGTGCTGAGCAACACGAAGACGTCGTCGATGACGGCGAGCACCATCACCGCCAGCAATGCGGTGTGCGCGGCCTTGAAACGTCGACGGACCGCGCCGGCGAGCGCGAGCACGAGCAGGATGACGAAGATGCTGGGGTCGGCAGGCACGTTGAACGCGCCGACGAGGTCGGTCAGGGCGTCGACGAACCGGAAGTGACGGAACGGGATCGCGATCAGCGACACCACCGCGGCGATGGTCAGCAGACGACCGGACCAGAGGGCGATCCGCTCGGCCGCGACCTGTCCGCGTTGCCCGTTCACGATCCTTCGCGACGGCGGGCGACCGTCGTCAGTCGAGTTGGCACGCTTGGGTTTTGCAACCACCGGGGCAGCGGACATAAACGCCGAGCCTAGCAGCCCGAGCAGGCCACCACGGCGACATCGCCGCCGACACCCCCGGGGCCTCTCGGGCCCGCCGCGGGGCGCTCCCGACGACGTGGTGGACGCCGTCGACCCGGCCGAGGCGCCGCACGAGGACCGGTTCCGCACACCCGACCGTGCCCGATACGCGAACTGTCCGATTTATCCTGTTGGCCAGCATCTTTCGGACGTCGCTCGCCGTGGGCGCCCGCATTCCTCCGTATGCTCGTATCCGGTCGGAGACGACCGCCCACGTCGATCGACGCGGGCCGGCACGGAGAAGGCGGCTGCGATGTCCGAGGTCGTCCCGAACCACCCGACGGGTCCGAAGGCGCACCACGCGGCCGCCGACGTCGAGTTGTCGCGCAACGTCCCGGAATCGATCGGCTACGCGGCCAAGCGTCTGATCCTCGGCAGACCGATGATCACCGACCAGCTCAAGAACGAGCGCCTGTCGAACCCCGTCGCCCTCGGGGTCCTCGCTCCCGACGCCATCTCGTCGACCGCCTACGGCAGCGAGCTCATCCTCGTCGAACTGCTCCCGTACGCCGGGCTCGCCGCGTTCTCCCTCCTGCTGCCGCTGACCGGGGTGATCCTGTGCATCCTCGTCCTGGTCGCCGCGTCGTATCGCCAGGTGGTGATGGCCTACACCCGCGCGGGCGGGTCCTACGTCGTCGCCCGCGAGAACTTCGGGCCACGGGTGGCGCAGGTCGCGGCCGCTGCGCTGCTGATCGACTACGTGGTCACCGTCGCCGTACAGGCGTCGGCGGGGACGGTGGCCGTGGTGTCGGCGGTGAAGGTACTCGGCCCCTACAGCCTCGAGATCACCATCGGCGTGGTCGTCATCATGTGCTGGGTGAACCTGCGCGGTCTGAAGGAGGCAGGCCGTCCGTTCGCGATGCCCACCTACTTCTTCACCGGGATGCTGTTGCTGATGATCGTGGTCGGCATCGTGCGCGAGGCCACCACCGGTCTGACGAAGTACGTGCCGTCGGAGTTGCCGGGCACCGTCGAGGTCCACCAGGGCAACGGGCTGATCGCCGGGGCTACGCTGCTCATCCTGCTCCGCGCGTTCGCCAACGGCGGGTCGTCACTGACCGGTGTCGAGGCCATCTCCAACACGGTCGGCTCGTTCCGCAAGCCCGAGGGAACCAACGCCCGGCTGGTGCTGACGGTGATGGCCTGCATCCTCGGCATCCTGCTGACCGGCGTCGCATGGCTGGCGTACGAGACGCACGCGACCCCCTACGTCGACGGGTACCCGTCGGTGCTGTCGGAGATCGCCCGACGGGTCTTCGGTGGCGGCGCCCTCGGCTCGACCCTCTACGTGATGCTGCAGATCGCCACAGCGGCCATCCTGTTCACCGGGGCCAACACCAGCTTCAACGGCTTCCCGGCATTGGCCAATTTCGTCGCCGCCGATCGTTTCCTGCCCCGGCAGCTGTCCAAGCGCGGTCACCGACTGGTGTTCTCCAACGGCATCCTGGTCCTGGCCGTGTTCGCCATCGCGCTGCTGATCACCACCGGCGGATCGGTCAACGCGCTGATCCCGTTCTACGCCATCGGGGTGTTCACCGGATTCGCGATGGCCGGGTACGGGATGACGAAACACCACCTCACGCACAAGGAATCGGGGTGGCGCCGCAGGTTGTCGATCAACCTCGCCGCCGGTGTCGTCTCGACGGTCGTCGTCGCGATCTTCGCCATCGCCAAGTTCACCGAGGGCGCGTGGTTGGTGGTCGTCGTGTTCCCGCTGCTGGTCTTCGGGCTCATCCGCCTCAATCGCGAGTACCGCGCCGAGGCAGCCATCCTCGAGGAGTTCCGGACCAACCGACCCGAGCAGGTGAACTACGCCCGACACACCGCGTTCGTCCTCGTCAGCTCGGTCGATCTCGCGGTCCTCGAGGCCTTGCGATACGGCCACGGACTGCGCGCCGACGAGCTGACCGCCGTGCACCTGATGGTCGACGCCGCCCAGGCCGAGAAGCTGCGGGCACGGTGGGAGCACTACGACCTGCGGACCCCGCTGACGATCATCGACTGCCCCGATCGACGACTGACGCGCGGCGTGCAGCGTCTCGTCGTCGACGCGTTGGCGCAGGCACCACGGTCACACGTCACGGTGCTGCTGCCGCGGCGCACCTACGCGCCCCTGCTCGGTCGGTTGCTGCACGATCGCAGCGCCGACAAGATCTCCCGTGCGGTGAGCGAGATCCCGCACGCCGCCGCGACGATCATCCCGTTCGACGTCCAAGCCGAGATCCGCAAGGCCTTCCCGGATGTCGTCGAGGAACGGTTGACCCGCAAGGTCGAACAGCTGCAGGCGCGGATCGCCCGCGACGACGACGCCGAGTTGCGCGACTACGCCGAGCCGGAGAGCCCGGCGTCGACGTTGGCGATCGGCGGGCTCATGGTCGGTCACCGCGGCACCGTCGAGGGGCGTGTCCGCGACACCTTCGACAAGGTGATCGACGAGACGCCGGTGCACATCGTCGAGGTCGAGGACGACAGCGGTCTGCTGCGGCTGCGCTTCGCCGACGACGCCGGTTCCGACATCGTCGCCGGTCAGCTCCTGCGAGCCAGCGGCAAGGCGCGTCAGGGGCGCAAGGGGGTCGTGATGGTCAACCCGTCCTACGAGATCGTCACCGATGACGACGAGACCGA
>NZ_JAEMTF010000006.1:71956-80532 GCF_016462415.1 Williamsia sp.
CGACGCGCGGTGGCCGGATCGCCGAAGGTGATGGCGCGCTCGCCGCGGCTCCCGGTTCCGAGGGTCGACGCCCAGCCCGCGAGCGTCCACACCCGATTGCGGCCGCCGGCCAGGAACGCGATGTGGATGAAGCCCCATCCGACCCAGCCGAGGTATCCCGACAGCCGGATCGGCCCGGACTGCAGCAGCGCGTGGTGCCGCGAGATGTAGGCGGCGGTGCCGAGATCGCGGTACTTGAACGGCGCGCTCGCATCGCCCTTCTTCGCGACGTCCCGCTTGATGAGCGTGGCCGCATGGTGGCCCGACTGCATCGCGACCTCGGCGACACCGGGCAGCTTGTCCAGACTCATGACGTCGCCGACGGCGAAGATCTCGGGGTGGCCCGCCACGCGCAGGTCCGGTCCGACGGGAATGGTTCCGCCACGGGCGGGTTCGACCCCGGCGGCGGAGTTCAGCGCCCCGGCGAACGGAACCGCCTCGACGCCCGCGGTCCACAACACCGTGTGCGTGTCGATCTGAACCGTCGCCTTGGTCTTCTTGTCGGTCGTGACCGCGTAGTCGGTCCCGACATCGGTGACGTGCAGACCCAGTCGGGTCTCGACACCGATCTTGTCCAGCGTCCGTTGCGCTTTCGCCGACAGACTCGGATGGAACGACTCCAACACCCGCTCGCCGCCGTGCACCAGTACGACGGTGGCCTCGGTGGGGTCGATCGTGTCGAACTCACGCGCCAACGACCGGATGGCCATCTCGCGGATCTGACCGGCCAGCTCCACCCCGGTGGGCCCACCGCCACTGACCACGAAGGTCAGCCACGGCCGACGCAGATCCGCGGTGGGCAGGGTCTCGGCGATCTCGAACGAGGAGATGATCTTGCGGCGGATCGCGAGCGCATCGTCGACGGACTTCATCCCCGGCGCGAACTCCTCGAAGGCCTCGTTGCCGTGATACGACTGCCGAGCCCCACCGGCCATGATCAGGTAGTCGTAGCTCAGGTCGAACGACGATCCGTCGAACCGGCGGGCACGGACCGTCTTCGACTGCGCGTCGATGTCGGTGGCCTCACCCAGCAGGACGGAGATGTTGCGCTGCTTGCGCAGCAGATGGCGCAGTGGGCTGGAGATGTCGCCCTCGGAGAGCAGCCCGGTCGCGCACTGGTAGAGCAACGGCTGGAAGACGTGGCTCGTGCCGCGGTCGATCAGCGTCACCGACACCGCGGCCCTCCGCAGCTTGCGCGCGGCGAACAATCCGGCGAACCCGCCGCCGATGATCAATACGTGGGGGCGTTGCTCAGGCATGAACCAATACTGCCTCACCGGATCCCGGCCGTATCACCACCTCAGCCGACGGCGGCCCGGGTGAGACGCGCGATGTCGGCGGAATACGCGACCAGCGTGACGAGGTCGACCGAGACCTCGGACTCCTTGATCGCGCGAACCTGTTGGGCCACAGCGTCGTCGACAGGCCATCCGTAGGCGCCACCCGAGATGAGCGGGAACGCGATCGAGTCCGCGCCCAGCGACCGCGCCAGTAGCAGACACCGGGAGTAGGCCAGACGCAGGATCTGCGACCGGTCCTCGTTCCGTGACCAGCGCGGCCCGACGGTGTGGATGACCCACCGCGCGGGCAACCGACCGGCGGTGGTGGCGACCGCGGCCCCCACGTCGAGCCCGTCGGGCAGGGTGACGGCGCGGATCAGTTCGCATTCGCGAAGGATGTCCGGTCCGCCGGCGCGGTGGATGGCGCCGTCGACGCCGCCACCGCCGAGCAGGGTGCGGTTGGCCGCGTTGACGATGACGTCACTGCGGACGGCGGTGATGTCGCCCTGCGTCACATCGATGATGGTCATGATGGTTCCTCTCGGGAGTCAGTTGCCGGTGATGCGGCCGGCGAGGGCCGCGAGGTCGGATGCGATCAGTCCGGGGTACCCGTGCAGCACGTCCCGCCAGCGGTCGGGGACTGCCGATGCGCCCGCACACGCGCCGAGCAACCCACCGGCGATCGCCGCCGTGGTGTCGGTGTCGTTGCCCGCGCGGACACACAGTTCCAGCGCCCTCGGCAGGTCGCCGTCGGCCGCGCAGATCGCCCACCAGGCGGTCTGCAAGGCGTGCACCACCCAGCCGTTGTTCGGGAAATCGGCGGGCGAGCTGTACTGCGCCATGTCCAGCAACGGTTCCCAGTACCCGCGCACGTCCGCCGGCGCGTCGACCACCCAGCGCCGGAGGCCGTCGCGGGAACCGGTGCGGACGCCGTGCGCGATCGCCACCGACCACATCTGGCAGGCCTCGCGGGCACGGTCGTCGGCGTGGGTGAGGTCGCTGATCGCGGCGGCGGCCGCAGCGCAGGCGGTGTCGTCCTCGAGGAACGCCAGCGCAACGGGCGCGGTCCGCATCAGCGACCCGTTGCCGCCGGTCCGCCCGGCGATCGACGCGGCGCGAGCCGCCATCGGCGCCGCGGTGCGATCCCGACCCGACAGGACGCTGCGCGTCTGGTTGCCGATGTCGGGTGGACGGGTGTCGTACCAGTCGGCGAAGGCCGCCGCGATGGCGTCGAGATCGACCCGCCCCGGCGACAACCCGGCCGCAACCGCCATGGCCATCGAGGTGTCGTCGGTCCACTCCCCAGGCGCCCAGTCGAACGGTCCGCCGCCGATCATGTCGATGACGACATCGTCGGCGGGATAGGTGAACTCGTACCCGGCACCGAGGGCGTCACCCGCGGCAGATCCGAGCAGCGCCCCGGCCGCGCGGTCACGCTGTGTTGCATCCAGGATCATCGCGATCTCTCCTCATCCGGCCGACCCGACCATTAGCTCACTTCCGCGCTAAAGGTTAGCGCATGTCTGCGCTAAAGTGCAATCGTGGTGTGGACCGACGCGCAGGGGCGAGCCCTGACCGATCATCCGCGGCCGTCGGTTGCGGTCGACGTGGCCGTGCTGACCGTCCTCGACGGTGGGTTGCGCTTGCTCGTCGTCGACGGCCCCTTCGGTCGCGCGTTGCCCGGCACCTTCCTGCATCCCGGGGAACGGCTCGCCGACGCGGCCGCCCGCGCGCTGCGGGACAAGGCAGGCGTTGGCGACCTCGCCTTTCACCAGCTCGGCCTCTACGACGACCCCGCCCGCGACGACCGCGGATGGGTGCTGTCGATGGCGCACGGATCCGCGTCGCCTTCGCATTCACTGCCCCCGACCGCCGAACTGGTCGAGATCGTCGACGACCGGAGCGCACTCCCCCTCGCCTTCGACCACGACGACATGGTCACCGCGGCCGTGCACGATCTGCGTGCGCGCTACGCCGACGACGCCGACCCCGACGCACTGCTCGGCGACCGGTTCACCCTGCTCGAGCTCCGCCGTGTCCACGAGGCCATCGTCGGTCGGCCGCTGCCCAAGGACACCTTCCGACGACGGATGCTCACCCACATCGAGGGCACCGGAGAACTCGTCACCGCCGACGCGGGACGGCCCGCCGAGCTCTTCCGACGGATCCGGGCGCACCCCGACGCCTGAAGAAACAGAACACGACATATCCGGCAGCGCAGGGATATGGTCTCGCAGCCCTTACGGCGCGCAGTAGCGTCAGCAGCATGAGTGTGTTGCGTACCAAAACAGTCGAGGCGATCAAGTCCGACGCCGCCGGGGGCGAGGGCGACGGGGAGGGCAGCGGACTCCGCAAGACCCTCCGCACCCGCGACCTCGTGGGATTCGGCGTCGGAATCGTCATCGGCACCGGCATTTTCACCTTGACCGGCATCCAGGCGAAGGAGAACGCCGGACCGGCCGTGGTCGTCTCGTTCCTCATCGCCGGGCTCGTCAGCATGCTCGCCGCCCTGTGCTACGCCGAGCTGGCGTCGGCCGTCCCCACCGCGGGCAGCGCCTACACCTACGCCTACGCGACCCTCGGCGAGGTCTTCGCCTGGATCATCGGGTGGGACCTCGTCCTCGAGTTCGCGCTCGGTGCCGCCGTGGTCGCCCGCAGTTGGTCGGGGTACCTCGCCGATCTGTTCGGGTTGCCGCCGTCGCTGTTCACCGAGGAGTCCACGGTCAACATCGGGGCGGTCGCCATCGTCCTGGTGCTCGGCGCCATCGCCGCGGTGGGCGTCAAGGAGTCGGCGCGCGTCACCAACACCCTCGTGCTCGTCAAGGTCGCGATCTCGGTGTTCATCATCATCGTGGGCGCGTTCTTCATGAAGAAGGCGAACCTGCTGCCGTTCATCCCCACGTCGCAGGCCACCACGACCAAGGTCGACACCATCGACCAACCGCTGCTGCAGTGGCTGGGCGGTTTCGAACCCGCCACGTTCGGCGTCTCGGGGCTGTTCACCGCCGCTGCGGTGGTGTTCTTCGCCTACACCGGCTTCGAGGCGGTGGCCAACCTCAGCGAGGAGACCCGAAACCCCGCCCGCGACATCCCCCGGGCCCTGCTGATCGTGCTCGGCCTGTGCACCGCGCTCTACGTCATGGTCGCGTTCGTCGTGACCGGCATGCAGAAGTACACCGACCTCGACTCCAGTGCACCGATCGCGAAGGCGTTCGACGCCAACAACGCCAGTTGGGCCGGGACGTTCGTGGCGATAGCCGCGGTCGCCGGCCTCACCTCGGTGATCCTGGTCGACATCATCGCCATGAGCCGCATCGGTTTCGCCCTCGGCCGCGACGGGCTGCTGCCCCAGTCGGTGGCCAAGTCGTCCCCGCGGTTCGGCACCCCGTTCCGGTTCACCGTCGGCACCACGATCTTCGTCGCGATCCTCGCCGGCCTGATCCCGCTGACCGATCTGTCCGAGATGGTCAGCATCGGAACGCTGTTCGCGTTCCTGATCGTCTCGATCGCGGTACCGATACTGCGCCGCACCAAGCCCGACCTGAAGCGACCGTTCCGGGTGCCGCTGTCACCGATCGTCCCGATCCTCTCGGCACTCGCCTGCATCTACCTGATGCTCAACCTCGTCGTGGGCACCTGGCTGCGGTTCCTGGTGTGGTTGGTCCTGGGCATGGTCATCTACCTCGCCTACGGGCGGCGGCACGCCCGGTTGGCTGCGAAGCTGGTCGATCTGCCGTCGGAAGCGAAGGTCACCAAAACCCTGGAATGACCGACGGTTTCAGTTCGTGCGGATGTGCATGAGGTCGACGTTGTAGCTGGTGTACGTCGTGGTGGTGATGTACAGATCCTTGTCGGTCGACCACGGGTGCATGAACCCGCCGTAGAGCTGCGGATACTTGATGCTGGAGACCAGGTTCGACGGTTCCGACCAGAGTCCCTGCGGAGACCGTGACTGGCGCAACACGATCGCGCTGCGCAGCACGTCGAGGTAGGTGGCCTGCCAGAGCTTGGACTTCTCGTCGTAGCGCACCGACAGCTCACCGTTGGGGCCGCCGAAGATCGGGGTCGCCTGGTCGCCGTTGCGGGTCGGGATCCAGCGGCCACGCACCCAGTACTGGTAGGCAGTCTTGTTCAGGATCTGGTTCTTGGGAACCCGCGCCAAAGCGGTGGCGCCGAGTCGGCCGTTGGGCGTGCCGAACATGTAGACCCAGTCACCCTGCGGCACCATCGCCGACACCTGGAAGTTGGCGTTGCCGCCGAAGATGTTGTCCCAGCGCGCGTACTGGTCTTTGACCCACGTCGACCCGCCGTCGTCGGAGTAGGCCAGACCGCCGTAGTTGGTGATCCACTGCCCGGGCAACGTGAACGAGTTGATCGACATGTAGCTCATGTACTGACGGTTGCCGAGTGCGAAGCCCGAGGTCGGGATGACGGTCTGTTCGGCGTTGTTGATCTTTCGGCTCGCCAACAGCTCGGCGGCATGGCAGCGACTGTCCTGCACCATCGTCCTGATCTTCAGGCCATCGGAGAGCTTCGTGTCGTCGCTGAATCCCAGGACGTTGGACCGCCAGTCACCGCCGTTGGCGCCGGGCGGGCGGAACCCCTTGCCGAAGCTGTCGCCGAACGCGATCGCGACCTGCCCGGGCTTGGACTGCCACATGATGCCCAGGTCGGTCCCGTTGAGTTGAAAGCGCTTGTCGGTGCGGCCCGTCGATCCCCTGCCCGTCACCTGCGCCACGTAGTTCGAGGCGCCGACCCGGGGGTTGCCCATCTTGGGCGTGAGCGAACCAGGCGTCGACCCCGGTGCAACGCGCGGAGGACGCGCCTGGAACGGCGGCGGGGTACCACCGGGCACCGGGACCGGGACGGTGAGGAACGGCCGCGGCACGAACGACAGTTTGGGGATCGGGATGTTCCCCGAACCGGTCCCGACCGCGCTGGTCGGCGGCGGAGGGTCGGTGATGTCCGGGCACGGGTCCTTGCAGAAGTCCGCGAGGGGCTGCTGCGACGGGATCCGCTTGTTGTTCTGCAACGGCCCGTAGCGCGGGACGGGCTGCACCTTCAGGTACGGGATGGGGATCCGGATGTTCGGGGCCGAGGGCGCCGACGGCCGGGCCGGTTGCGGGAGGTCGTTGGCACATCCCGAACTCGGGAGGGCCACCGACCGTGCGGGCGCCGCCACGGCGGGCGCGCCGCCGAGGGCGGGCAGCAGCGCACACCCGGCGATCGTGATCGCCACCAGCCGTCGAAGCATGCCTGATCCCCGTTCCACTGATCGTTCACTGAGCGAGGCTGAACCTAACATGTGACCGGTCACAGGGTGACGTCTCCGAAAATGGACGGGGACCCGAGATGCTCCCGAGACCATGCCGATACCCACCGGCCGCGACGCAGGCGCGGCGATCTGCCCTGTGGGACCTACGCCGGGCGACATACTGAGCACATGCCAACCTGGATCGTCGTCGTGCTCGTGATCGCCGTGATCATCGCGATCGGGGTGATCTTCGCGCTTGTCCGCTACTACCGGGAGAAGCCGCCGCCCATTCCGGCCGGCTGGTACCCCGACCTGCACGACCCGTCGATCGAGCGTCGCCACGACGGTTCCGGGTGGACCGACGACACCCGACCCAACGAGGAGGAACGGAACCGCTGACGGTTCAGCAGCGACCGATGTCCGTGCTCGGCGGGCGGACCGCGTCGGGCTCGGACGCACCCGGCGGGGTCGAGAGCCGGGCCAACAACCAGTCGTAGACCTCGACGTGGTTGAGCAGGGTGAAGTGGTTGGCCGAGGCGATCGCGAAGCCGTCCTCGTCGCGGAACCCGATGTGGCGGGTCTTGTTCCGACCCGAGGCACTGGGAACCAGCACCAGCCCGTCGCCGATCATGCGACCCACCGGATGACGTGCGTTGCGGGTGACCGTCGCCGAGACGAAGCAGTGGGTGGCGTTCTCCAACAACGGGACCTCCTGCACGGCGGCGACCTTCAGCGCGTCGATGTCGCGGCCGGTCCAGTCCTCGTCGACGAGTGAGCCGTGGAACAGGTCGCGCACGCCGGAGCTGCGGCGGCGGAGCAGACGCGCGAACGGCCGCGACTCGGGCAGCTTGTCCAAAGCGGCACTGAGGTAATGCACCGACCGTTCCAGCGGGGCCCCCAGGTGCGGCGTCCCGAGGCACACGACGTGGCGCACTCGTTTCACCCACAGCCGCTCGGCGGTGGCCGCCTGGAAGCAGGCGCTGCGCACCACGAGGCCGCCCATCGAGTGCCCGACGAACGCTATCTCGTGCACGGGCACCGGCCAGGAGACGACGAGTTCGGCCATCAGCTTCTCCAGCTCACGGCCGTTCTCCGAGACGTGTTTGCCGGTGTTGTAGCGGATCTGGACCTCGGTGGCGCCGAGATCGTCGCGCAGTCGCGCTCCGTAGGTCGGCGCGCCGGTCAGCGTCCACGCCGCCTCGGTCTCCATCAGTCCGTGCAGGAAGACCACGACCCGACCGGTGGCCGCGGGAAAGGCGGCGGCGAGTGCGCCGACGGTGGGCGCGACGGGTACGCCGTCGACACGGATGGCCATGGGCTGGGCCAGTGGGCTCTGTTGGTTGTCGAGGTGGTCGCCGATCAGTCCGTTGACGGCGGCGATGACCATCGCACCCTTGGTGGTCTCCGACGGCGGCCGCCCCCAGCCGTTGGCGGTCTCGCCGGCGATCTCCGACGCGGTGTCGCAGACGGCGGTGATCACCGAGTAGGTGCCACCGGCGATGGCGTCGTGCACCGTCTTCGCCGGGGTCACGAAGTCGCCGAGCCCGAGGCGCAGGCCGGTGAACACGTGATCGGAGATGGCGGAGTGGACCTTGGCGATGCCGGACGTCGCGTCGCCGAGCTCGGCCAACGCGAGACGGGTCAGCTCGCGGACCTCGGTGCGGCGCTGTTCAACCACGTTGTTCATGGCTTTGAGAGTACAGTTGTTCACTGATCGAGTCACGTCGATCCGCGGCCTCCGGCAGGATGTGACCCATGTCCTGGATCCGCAACGCCGCCCGTGGAGTTCTGGGCGGGTTCCTCATCTTCGCCGGCACCGCGCATCTGACGTTCGCCCGCGACACCTTCCACGCTCAGGTTCCCGACTGGGTCCCGCTGAACGCCGACTTCGTCGTCATCGCCTCCGGGGTCGTCGAGATCGTCCTCGGTGTCGCCCTGATCGTCCTCTATCGGTATCGCGTCGCGATGGGGTGGATCGTCGCCGCGTTCTTCGTCGCCGTGTT
>NZ_JAEMTF010000006.1:80632-82445 GCF_016462415.1 Williamsia sp.
GCTGACTGTGTGGAAAGCGCCATCGAGTGTGCTGAGCGCGCTACGCGAGTGTGCAGCGAGACAACGCACACTCGATGAGCGCTTTCCGCATAGTCAGCGGCTTGTAGAACTCACCCCAGATAAGTAGAGAACCAATCGAGCACCTGGCCGTACACGGTGTTCGCCGCACCCTCGTTGTACCGAGCGCCGGTGTCGTTGAAGAAGGCATGGTCGACGCCGGGAACGGTTTGTACGCGGTAGCGCATACCGGCTGCCTTCAACGCGGTCTCGGCCTCCGGCATCGATGCGTTGACCCGCTTGTCGAGTCCGGCGTAGACCGCGAGCACGGCAGCGTTCTTCGACCCGTCGAAGTTCGCGTTGTCCGGCAGGGGGCCGTAGAACGGCACTGCCGCCGACAACTGAGGTTCGCCCGAGGCCAGCAGCGACCACACCAGTCCCCCGCCGAAGCAGAAGCCGATGGCACCGACCTTCGCGCCCGGCGCGCGCTTCTGGATCTCGACGACGCCGGCCTTCATGTCGGCGACGAACTGCTCGGCCGGGATGTCGGCGAGTGCCGCGGTGGCCTGGGCCGGGTCGGAGAACGTCGCCGTGCCGCCCTTCTCGGAGAGCAGGTCGATCGCCAGCGACGAGTACCCGGCGCCCGCGAGACGTCCTGCGATGGTGCGGATGTGGTCGGTCAGGCCCTTGTTCTCGTGCAGGACCAGCACCGCCCCCTTGGGCGACGGCGCCGCGGCCCACGCGCCCTGCAGGGTTCCGTTCGGCCCGGCGAAGGTGATGGCCTCGGTCGGCAGCGCGGTGGACATGCCCGGGGCGGTCGCCGAACCCGAGGTCGCCGCCGATGCGGGCGCGCCCGATCCCGACGACGTTGCGGCGCTGCTCTGGGTGGCGGCGGTGTCGGAGCCGCTGCTGCAGGCGGCGAGCAGAGCCGACGCGGAGGCCGCGGTGAGTCCCAACAGGCCCAGACGGCGCAGCGCCTCGCGGCGTCCGAACAGTCCGTCGGCGTGGTCGATGGCGATCTCTTCGGCGATGTACTGCTTGAACGGGGTCATGGGTCCTCGCGGATCGAAGTGGCAGGCCGTGCCCCCACTATGCCCGAGCGCGCCGCCCCGTGACGGGCGATTATCAACCAGCTGCGGTGGACAATGCGGATCGCAAACAGGCACACATGATTTCGCTTCGGCTGCGTTTGTTGTGTGCGACTCGTTTGTAGGACACAGTCATAGGTGCACCAACCCACCGGGGATTCAAAAGCGAGACCCGAGAATTTGCCGCGACCGACGCTCGGCGCGGCGAACGAAGGAGATCCTCGTGATCGGAACCATCATCAGTGCCATCGTCGTCGGCCTCATCATCGGCGCGCTCGCACGCCTCGTGCTGCCGGGCAAGCAGAACATCGGCATCATCGTGACCATCGTGCTCGGCATCCTCGGATCGCTCATCGGATCCTGGATCGCGTACTCGGTGTTCGGCTACTCCAACGAGGGTGGCGGCTGGAAGGTCATCCCGTTCATCGTCGGTATCGTCGTCGCCGCGATCCTGATCGCCGGCTACGTGGCCATCACCGGGCGTCGCCACAAGGTCTCGCACTGACCTGAGCAACGCTCTCAACCGGAGCCGATCACCCCGCGCCATTGCGTGAGGTGGTCGGCTTCGGTCATTGTGCCGCAGGGTGTTCGGCCGGTTCGATGAACTCCAGGGTCAGTCCGTCGCTGTCGTGCAGGTACAGGAACCTCGTACCGGCGCGCGGCCCCTCGGTCATGGTCTGCACGGAGCCACGGGTGAACCAGCCGCCGTCGGCGAGACGCTCGTGCAC
>NZ_JAEMTF010000006.1:82545-97008 GCF_016462415.1 Williamsia sp.
TGGTCTGCACGGAGCCACGGGTGAACCAGCCGCCGTCGGCGAGACGCTCGTGCACGGCCGCGATGTCGTCGACGGTGAACGCCAGGTGCTTCGTTCCCGGCGCCGCGGGGCTGCGCAGCTCGTCCGGTGCCATACCGGGCGAGGTGTACTGCAACAGTTCGATGGTGTGGCCCGGTGCGCCGATGATCGCGGTGGAGATGTCGGCGTCGTCGACACCGGTCACCTGCGCGGCGAACGCGCCTGCGAGGTGACCACGGCGGCGCAACTCGAAGCCCATCACCTCGGTCCAGAAGGTGATCGAACGCTCGATGTCGCTGACGGTGAGGCCGGTGTGATCGACGGACGTGACGGTGAACGACGGTGTCGGGGCGGTCATGAATCCACCGTAGGCACCGGCTCACGGCGCCTCACCACCCAGGCGGTCACGCCGAGGTGGAGGAGCAGGGCGGCGGCCATCATCGCGGCGTAGGTCTGCAGCAGACCGTTGCCGCGTCCGGACTCGTAGTGCTCGGACTTGCCGAACCCGTGCGGACCGAAGGCCCCACCGCCCGGCCGATCGCCGTGGCCACCCGGGTGATCACCGAGTCGCATCCCGCGGTGGTGGGTCAGGAATTCGGTGATCTCTCGGACCATCGGACCGTCGAGCGTTTCCCGGTAGACCCCGATCCCCGCGAGCTGGACCAGTATCGGCACCGCCAGGTAGGCCAGGGGCAGGAAGAACGCCGCCGCCAGGGTGAGGACCTCGGCCGGGTAGAAGTACCGGTCGTGCATGGCAGGCAACAGGTACGGAACGAGCAGCACCGACGCGGTCGCGACGACCATGATCGCTCGCGGGGTGACGTCGGGACGGGCGCGCAGGGTCCATCCGAGAAAGGCCACCCCGATGATCGCGGTGATCCCGATGCCCGCGTAGGCCAGCCAGTCGAGATCTCCCGTGAACGGCAGCAGTTGGTAGATGTTCGCCGCCCCCAGGGTCGTGCTCTTGTACGACCCGACCTGGTTCGTGTACACCGACACCACCGCGCCGACGGGCGCACCCACCAGGAGTGCAGGGATGTCGAGAACGACCATCGCTGCGGGGATCGCGAGCAAGGACCGCCACGGGATCCACCGGCGCAGGACGAGCCACGCGACGAGCGGCAGGATGAACACCGTCTGCAGCTTGAACGCCAGCGCGATCCCGATGAACGCGCACGCCCACCACGGCCGACGCCGGAGCAGGAAGTACACGCCACCGACGACGAACGCCGAGTAGATGCTGTCGGCCTGCCCCCACCAGCCGGAGTTCGCCACCACCGTGGGCAGGAACAGCACGATCGCGAACGCGAGCGTGGGGGCGCCGAACCCCGGATGCCGCTGGGCGACGATGCGATGGACGAACGCGGCGAGGACGACGTCGAAGATCACCGAGATCGCCTTGATGCCGATCAGCGACGGGATGTGGAGGTAGGTGAGCGCAGCAAGGAGATAGAGGTATGGATAGTTGTAGTCGGCGAACCGGTCCCTGAGCGCGAAGATGCCGTCGTGGCTGTCGATGTGGTCGTACCAGGGACGCAGGAACGCGAGGTAGTCCAGCGACTCGCGGTCGACGAAGATCGCCCGCACCCCGACCGCGACGAGCACGATCGCCACCAGCGCGGCCCCGCGGATCAGGACACTGCGGTTGATCGACATGGCACCGATTCTCCTCGGGTACGTACCTGTGAACTTGCTGAAAACGTCTGCAATATCAGACATTTCAGTCCAATGGCCGTGGCATTGGTCACGATGACGGCTTCTGGCGGCACTACACTCGACCCTGGGGCATCGTCGCCGTAGAGTCAGGCTGTTAGCTCGGCTTACTATTCCGGAGCGTACGCGACCTGCGCCCGGCCCTCTCACAGCGAGGCTGCAACGATGACCACACGCGACCCGGCGACCCTGCCGGACATGGCCGTGACCGTCGATCGGACGGCGCCGGCCCCCACGCTCGACGTGGTGATCCCGGTCTACAACGAGGAGACCGATCTCGAACGCTGCGTTCGTCGACTCCAGGAGCATCTCGCGACCTCGACGCCGTACAGCTTCCGCATCACCATCGCCGACAACGCCAGCACCGACGCGACGTTGGCCGTCGCGCGGCGGCTCGCCGAGACCATCGACACCGTCCGGACGGTGCACCTCGACCAGAAGGGGCGGGGTCGCGCGCTCAACGCCGTCTGGCGGGAGAGCGACGCCGAGGTCGTCTGCTACATGGACGTCGATCTGTCGACAGATCTCAACGCCCTCATGCCCCTGGTGGCGCCCCTGCTGTCCGGGCATTCCGACATCGCCATCGGCTCGCGGCTGTCCCGGTCGGCCCGGGTGGTCCGCGGCACCAAACGCGAGTTCATCTCGCGCAGTTACAACCTCATCCTGCGCACCGCGATGCACGCGAAGTTCAGCGATGCGCAGTGCGGCTTCAAGGCCATCCGCACCGACGTCGCCCGCCGGTTGCTGCCGCTCGTCGAGGACACCGGCTGGTTCTTCGACACCGAGATGCTGGTGCTGGCCGAACGCGTCGGCCTACGGATCGCCGAGATCCCCGTCGACTGGGTCGACGACCCCAACAGCAAGGTCGACATCGTCAAGACCGCGACTGCGGACCTGAAGGGGTGCTGGCGCGTGGCGCGCGCCCTGGGCAGCGGTGATCTGCCGATCGCCGAACTGAGGCAGTCCATCGGCCGCGACCCCCTCGAGGGACCCGACGTCACCGGCGTCCCCCGCGGGATGGTCGGCCACCTGGTCCGATTCGCGATCATCGGGGTCGCGTCGACCGTGGCGTTCGCGTTGCTCTTCCTGGCCCTGCACCCGCTGGTGGGTGCGCAGGTCGCGAACTTCCTGGCCCTGCTCGTCACCGCCGTGCTCAACACCTGGGCCAACCGCGCGTTCACCTTCGGTGTCCGCGGCAGCGAGGGGGCGGCCAAGCACCAGATCCAGGGCGTCGCGATCTTCCTGTTCGGCTGGGCCATCTCGGCGGTGGCGCTCTACGTCCTGCACACCGGATATCCCCACGCCGACAAACACATCGATGTCGTTGTGCTCGTCGTCGCCAACCTGGTCGCCACGATCGTGCGGTTCGTGTCGTTGCGCTGGGTGTTCCGCCGCCACCTCGCCGCCGAGACCGTCACCACCGAGACCACGACCGAGACGAGCCGATGACCGCCGTAGCCCCCGCCCCGCCCGCGGAGAGCGAACCCACCGCCGAGACCACACCGGCGACCGATGGCGTCGCGCACCGCATCGCGTTCGTGACGCTCATCGTCGGCACCGCCGTGCTGTACCTGTGGAATCTGGGGATCAACCGCTACGCCAACGACTTCTACGCCGCCGCCGAGCAGGCCGGCTCGCAGTCGTGGAAGGCCTGGTTCTTCGGCGCATCCGACGCCGGCAACTCGATCACGGTGGACAAACCACCCGTGTCGCTGTGGATCTCGGGCATCGCGGTCCGCGTCTTCGGACTGAACTCCTGGTCGATCCTGGTGCCGCAGGCACTGATGGGGGTGGCGTCGGTGGCGCTGGTCTACCTGATCGCACGACGCATCGCGGGACCGAACGCCGGTCTGCTCGCCGGGGTGGTGCTCGCGCTCACCCCGGTGGCCGCGTTGATGTTCCGGTTCAACAACCCCGATGCGCTGCTGGTGTTGCTGCTGCTCGGTGCCGCGTGGGCCACGATCGCCATCCTCGACGACGGCCGGGTGCGCTGGGCCGTGCTCGCCGGTGGTCTCATCGGGATCGCGTTCCTCACCAAGCAGTTGCAGGCGCTGCTGATCGTCCCGGCCATCGGTGTCGTCTACCTGGCCTTCGGCCCGCCCGCGTGGAAGACGCGGATCGTGCACCTGCTCGCCGCGGCCGCCGCGATGGTCGTCGGAGCCGGCTGGTGGGTACTCGCCGTCAGCCTGTGGCCCAAAGACTCCCGCCCCTACATCGGCGGCACCGAACACAACTCGATCATCGAGCTCACCATCGGCTACAACGGCTTCGGCCGCCTCACCGGCAACGAGTCCAGCGGTCTCGGCGGCGGAGCCGGCGGTCCGCGACCCGGCGGCGACGGACCCGCGGGCGCGCTCTTCGGCGGCCAGACCGGCATCCTGCGGATGTTCTCGAACCTCGTCGGCGGACAGGTCGGGTGGCTGATCCCGGCCGCGTTGATCCTGGGTGCTGTCGCGATCGCACTGCGCGGCCGCGCCCCGCGCATCGACCTCGAGCGATCGACGATGGTGTTCGCGTGGTTGTGGTTGCTGTCCAACGGCGTGCTGATGAGCTACATGGCCGGGATCTTCCACCCGTACTACACGCTGGCCCTGGTGCCGCCGATCGCGCTGTTGGTCGGCATCGGCGGAGTGCGGAGCTGGCGGGCCCGCGACACCCTCTGGGTGCGCGGCGCTCTGATCGTCGCGGCCGCGATCACCGGTTACCTCGCCTGGGTGATCCTCGATCGCACCAGCGACTTCCAGGGCTGGCTGCGCTGGGTCGTGGTCGTCCTGACCGTGCTGCTGGTACTCGCCCTGGTGGCGGAGAAGTTCACCACCGGGCGCGTTTTCGGCCGCGCCATCGTCGCGGTCGCCGTGATCGTGGGCCTGGCGGGTCCGACTGCGTACACGATCAACACGGTTGCCACCTCGCGTACCGGCGGTCTGGCCTCGGCCGGTCCGCAGCGCTCGCCGCTCGACGCGTTCGGGAGCGGTCGCGGTGGGCCGGGCGGGATGCCCGGTGGTCCATCGCTGCCCGGGGCGCCGGGACAGTCCTTGCCCCCTGCCGAAAGAGCGGCGGCCGCAACCGCATTGCGGCGGTCGTTCACCGGCGAGCCTCCCCCGCGTGCGGTCACCGATCTCCTCGGACGGGATGCGGCCAACCATCGGTGGGCGGCGGCCGCGGTCAGCGCGCTGTCCGCCTCCGGTTATCAGCTCGCTCTCGAGCGACCCGTGATGCCGGTGGGCGGGTTCTCCGGTGGCGACCCGTCGCCCACGCTGGCCCAATTCCAGCGATATGTCGCCCAGGGCGACATCGGGTGGTTCATCGGCGGCGGCGGATTCATGATGCGCGGCAACGGGACCGCTGCGCAGATCGCGGCGTGGGTTCAGACGAACTACCGCGCGCAGACGATCGACGGCGTGACGATCTACGACCTGCAGGACTCGTCGACCCGGTAGGTCACCGGGTCGGATCGGTCAGGTCTCGCGCTGCTGCGCCTTCAGCTCTCGGAGGCGACGCATCGCCGGAACAGCCGCGGCGAGGGCCTCGCGCTCGGACTGGCTGAGGTCGTCGAGCACGGAGGCGACACTGTCGGCGCCGGTCGCGCGTCGGTGTAGGACGTATTCGCGACCCCGATCGGTCAGCGACACCAGCGACGCACGCCGGTCGTTGGGGTCGCTGCCGCGGCGCACGTGTCCGGATCGTTCGAGTGTGCTGACCAACGCGGTCATCGACGGTTGGGCCACGCCCTCCGACACGGCGAGGTCGGTGATGCGCCGGGGACCTGTCCGGTTGAGCGTCGCGAGCGTCGCCACCGAGGTGAGGCTCATGTCCCGCGGCATCTGACGCACCAACTCGGTCATCAACGCGTAGACCGCCTCGGCGACATCACTGTCCTCGTGTGTGGTCGCCGGGTCGTCGACGGCCGCTGCTGACTCACTCATATCCGACAGCATAGAGCGTCGCCGGGGATTGCATAGAAGTTTTATATAGAGTACCTATGGATAGGTAAGGGATGCCCGCCTTGGGGTGTTCAGCCAGATTCACCAGGAGGAACAGTGGCGCACTCCGACAGTTCCACATCGTTGATGGACTCGTTCCGCCAGCCCAAAGCCGTCTGGGCGGTGGCCTTCGCCTGTGTGATCTCGTTCATGGGCATCGGTCTGGTCGATCCCATCCTTCCGTCGTTGCAGACGCAGCTCGACGCCACGCCCTCGCAGGTCACACTGTTGTTCACCAGCTACCTGGTCGTCACGGCGATCGCGATGCTGGTCACCGGCTGGGTATCGAGCCGGGTCGGCGCCAAACGCACCCTGATCATCGGCCTCGTCCTGATCGTCGCATTCGCCGCGCTCGCGGGCGCCAGCGGCAGCATCAACGAGATCGTCGGGTTCCGCGCCGGCTGGGGACTGGGCAACGCCCTGTTCATCGCGACCTCCCTGGCCGTCATCGTCGGATCGGCCAGCGGCGGGTTCAGCGGCGCCATCATCCTGTACGAGGCCGCGCTCGGAGTCGGCATCGCGACCGGTCCCCTGCTCGGCGGCATCCTCGGCAACATCAGCTGGCGCGGACCGTTCTTCGGGGTCGCGGCACTGATGCTCATCGCCCTGATGGCGACGATCGTGCTCGTCCCGGCCACCCCGACGCCGACCGAGAAGTCCTCGATCATCGAGCCGATCACCGCACTGCGCCACCGCAGCCTCGCGACGACCAGCGTCACCGGCCTGCTCTACAACTGGGGCTTCTTCTCGATCCTCGGCTACGCCCCGTTCCTGATGGGGTTGTCGGCACTGAAGCTCGGCGCGGTCTTCTTCTGCTGGGGCATCCTGGTGGCGATCTTCGCCGTCTTCGGCGCGCCGATGCTCAAGTCCCGCTTCGGTACTCCCCGCACCCTGTACGCCGCACTGTTCGGGATGGCCGTCGTCTGCCTGGTGATCGGCATCTTCTCGGGTGATCGCTGGGCCGTCATCGGCGCGACCATCGTCTCCGGCATCTTCGTCGGCCTGAACAACACCCTGGTGACCACGGCCGTCATGAGCATCGCGCCGGTGCAGCGCTCGGTCGCCTCTGCCACATACGGTTTCGTTCGGTTCATCGGCGGCGGCCTGGCACCGTTCGCGGCCGGCAAGCTCGTCGAGCACTACAACGCGCACGTTCCCTTCGTCATCGCGGCCGTGGCCGTCGCGCTCGCCGCGGTGGTCTTGTCGACCGTCCACGGCGCACTGGTGGCCGCGGACGCCGAGGAGGAGACGGCGCACTCGCACGAGCGTGCCGACGCCGAGGAGGCGGTGCACGAGGTCCCGGCACTCGAAGACGAGGCCGTGCTCGCCGAATCCGCGTTCCGCGACGATCAGAAGTTCGGCCGCCCCGTCGAGACCCGTCGCTGACAGGCGGGTCCGACGACGACCGATGCGAACGCTCGTGGTGACCGACCCCACCGACTGTTGGTCGGGGTCGACGGGTCCGACACCTCGTGGCGCGCCGTGTACTACGCGCTCGGTCGGGCACGCCGGGAGAACAGCACGGTCATCGCGGTCAACGTGATGCCGGTGGCCGTCGCCGGGGTCGGGGCCGGATGTGCCGCTCTGGTCGACGCGGGCAGCGAGATGGGTTCGCAGATCGAGTCACTGGCCCGCGAGTACGACGTCGACGCACGCTTTGAGTCCGTGGTCGGCGATCCCGCGGGAGCCCTGCTGCGGCTCGCATCGGAGTATCAGGCCGACGGAATCGTCGTCGGCGCGAGCAAGGCTCTGGTGCACAAGATCTTCGGCTCGATCGCGAGTCGAGCGGTCCGCCGCAGTCCGTGCCCGGTGACCGTCGTCCCCTGAATCAGTTGCTCAGACCTCACCCAGCCGCGTCTGCATCGTCGCGTGCAGCTCACACATGAACCTCTCGAACTGCTCCAGCATCTCCGGCGAATAGTTCGACATCACCGCGTCGATGCTCACGCCGAGTGGGTCGAAGAACTCGTCGGCCCGGTCGTGCACGCTCTGCTCGCTGCGCAGGGTGACGATGCGTCGATCAGACTGCTCTCGGGTGCGTGAGACGAAGCCTGCCGACTCGAGCCGGTTGAGCAATGAGGTGGTCGCGCCGGAGGTGAGGTGGATGCGTTCGGCAAGCCGGGCCGGCGACAACGGCGCCCCGCCCTGTTCGGCATAGATGATCTGCAGCAACGCTTCTGCGTCGGTGGAGTGCAGTCCCAGCCAGCCGGCGAAGCGACGTCCGAGCTCGGAGAAGTCGGCGCCGTAGGTCTGCAAACTCTCCATGAGCCGCTCTCGCTGTGCAGCACGATCCGCTGACGCGTCGGCCATCGTCGCGCTCACCTCCTCGGCCATCGGGCTTTGACAACCCCGGGTCGCGTAGATACCTTGATGATCAAGCTACTTGATCGAGAAGCATCATTCTCGCACACACACCCCGATTCGGGGCGGACAGGACACCTCATGACATCGGTTTTGATCTCCGGCGCCAGCATCGCCGGACCCGCGCTTGCCTACTGGCTCAATCGGCAGGGCGTCACCACGACCATCGTCGAACGCGCCCCCGAACTGCGCACCGGCGGACAGGCCATCGACCTGCGCGGAGCCGGCCGGGAGGTGGCCCGTCGCATGGGCATCGAGGACGCCGTACGCGCGGCCGGGACCGGCGAGAAGGGCATCGAGTTCGTCGACGCGACCGGGAAGGTCAAGGGCGCGTTCGCGGCCGACGACTTCGCCGACGGCAACGGCCCGACCGCCGAACTCGAGATCCTGCGTGGCGATCTGGCCCGCATCCTGGTCGATGCCGTCGCCGACGACACCGAGTTCGTCTTCGGTGACAGCATCGCCGAGATCGACGACGATGGAGACCAAGTGCACGTCGTCTTCGCGAGCGGGACCCGCAGGACGTTCGACTTTGTCGTGATCTCCGAGGGAATGCGTTCGCGCACCCGACGACTCGTGTTCGACGACGCCGACGCGATCCGCTCGCTCGGGATGTACACGTCGTACTTCACCGTCCCGCGCACCGAGACCGACACCGATTGGGCCGCATGGTGTTCACTTCCCGGGAGTCGGTCACTGTTCCTGCGCCCCGACAGCCACGGGACCAGGCGTGCGGCGTTCTCGTTCATGACCGGCGAGCAGGGCTTCGACGACCTCGACACCGCGGGGCAGAAGCAGCTGCTGCGCGAGCGCTTCTCAGACGTCGGCTGGGAGTTCCCGCGTGTGCTCGACGGCATGGACGAGTCCGACGACTTCTATTTCGAGGGCCTCGGCCAGGTGAAGCTCCCGACGTGGTCGAAGGGGCGGGTCGTGCTGGTCGGCGATTCCGCCTACTGCGCCTCCCCCATCAGCGGCATGGGTACCAGTCTGTCGTTGGTGGGTGCGTACGTGCTGGCCGGTGAATTGACCAGCGGCGACGGGCGATTCGAGCGATATGAGGCGACGATGCGGCCCTACGTTGGCGAGGCGCAGAAGCTCCCGCCGGGCGCCCCGCGGATCGCCAACCCGAAGTCGCGGTTGGGCGTTCGGGTGTTCAATGCGGCTGTCGGTGTCGCGTCGAGCGGCGTTGTGCGGAAGCTGGCGTCACGGTTCACGTCCCCGCCCGCCGAGAAGTTCACTCTGCCCGACCACCCTCACAAGGCACGCGTCTGACCCGCCAGTTGGGCACGTAATCACGCCAGTTGGGCACGTAAGTTCGCCGGTTGGGCACCCACACCCCCGCGTTGGGCCGTCGTTCCCGCCGGTTGGGCCCTAGTTCTCGCGCGTTGGGCCGTCGTTTCCCCGCGTCGGGCCGTCGTCCTCCGCTGTTTTCCCTGACTCGACCGGCGTCGCGGTATCCGGGACGACGGTCCCGCGGATACCACCGACGACCCGCATCACGTGGTAGATCACCAGGGCGGCAACCGCGCCCAACGCGATACCGGCAAAGCTCAGATCGCCGATCGTCCAGGTGAAGTCGGCGATACCGATGACCAACGGGATGGCGGCGGTGAACTGGTTGATGGGCTTGGAGAAGTCGACACGGTTGGTGACCCAGATGTTGACGCCGAGGATCCCGACGAGTCCGTAGAGCGCCGTGGTGACGCCACCGAGGACACCCGGCGGAATGGAGGCGATGACGGCGCCGACCTTGGGCGACAACCCGAGCAGCACCGCAGCGACACCCGCGACCCAGTACGCCGCCGTCGAGTAGATCTTGGTCGCCGCCATGACGCCGATGTTCTCGGCGTAGGTGGTCGTGGCCGAACCGCCACCACTGCCGGCGAGGATGGTCGCGAGGCCATCGGCGCCGAGCGCACGCCCGATCTGCTTGTCGTAGTTGATGCCGGTCATCGTGTTGATCGACTTCACGTGGCCGATGTTCTCGACCACCAGCACCAACACGACCGGGATGAACAGCGGCAGCACCGAGAAATGCAGTGTGGGCGTCTGGAAGTCGGGGAATCCGATCCAGCTCGCGGCGCCGATGGCGTCGGTCTCCACCTTGCCGCGCGCCAGCGCCAGCAGGTACCCGAGGATCACGCAGACGAAGATGGCGAGGCGACCGAGTAGTCCCTTGAACAGGATCAGGACGGCGATCAGCAGCACGAGGACGACGGTCGCGGTGATCGCGTCCTTCTCGTAGTTCGTCTTGGCGGTCGGGGCGAGGTTGAGCCCGATGACCGCGACGATGGTGCCGGTGATGATCGGCGGCATCAGCGCCTCGATCCACCGGATGCCCGCGAAGTGCACCACCACGCCGATGATCACCAGCAGGATGCCGACCATCACCAGACCACCGAGCGCGGAGCCCTGACCGTCCGACGCCGTCGCCGCCGTGACCGGGGCGATGATCGCGAAGCTCGACCCCAGGTAGCTGGGCAGTCGGTTGCGGGTGATCAGTAGGAACAGGATTGTTCCGATGCCGGAGAACAACAGCGTCGTCGCGGGCGGGAAGCCGGTCAACACGGGCACGAGGAACGTGGCTCCGAACATCGCCACGACGTGCTGCAGGCCGATGCTCACCGTGCGCGGCCACGTCAGTCGCTCGTGGGGCGCGACGACGTCTCCGCTGTCGACCTGCTTCCAACTGAACAACGACGACGACTTCGTGTCGGGCTGGGACACGTCTGGCTGTGACATGCCGATCAGTCTGCGGCATGTGATGGCGGTTCGCGCGGAATGCGAACCTCGGCTTGTCCACAGATCGCCCTGCGTCCACACCCCGTGGCCGAGATCGTGCACGTCGCCGCCGATCCGACCGACCGCAGTCAGACCCGCGTCTTTCACTACGCGCGGAAGGTTCATCGACTCAGGGGGTTCACATGCATGACGACTGCGACATCTGCAACGGACGCGATCACGGCGTCGGCGACACGCTCGCACTCATCGCCGAGGGGCGGTGGCAGGTGACGACGGTGTTCGCCGGCACGACACACGACGAACCCCCATTCGCCTACACCACTGGCCTGACGTCTCACGGCCTTCCCGAACTGCTTCTCTACGGCCTCGGATCGCGCACAGCGGCGAGCGTGCTGAACACGGTCGCGCACCGCATGGTCGACGGCGAGGCCATGCTGGCGGGTACGACTCTCGACCGCGTCCTGGCCCAGGGCTACGAGGTGACACTCGTCGACGTCGACGACGACTCGGACATGTATGCGACGCGCGGTCTCTACGACGAGTTCACGACGCTGCAGGTCGTCTTCCCTGATCGGGATGGCCGCTTTCCCTGGGATGCCGGATACGGCCTGAGCCCGTGCGCGCAACCGGTGAAAGGACACCTCCCTCACGCCAACTCTTGACTCATTCCAGAAAAGTGCGGGATAGTGCTTGAGTGCCCTCGACGACCGATCTCACGGAGATGCTGCGCGGTGCAGATCTGCGTGTGACGCGACCTCGGGTGGCCGTTCTCGATGCCGTGTTCGCCCATCCGCACGCCGACACCGATTCGATCTTCACCACCGTGCGTGCCGATCTCCCCGACGTCTCGAAGCAGGCCGTGTACGACGTACTCGGCGCGCTCACCGTCGCGGGACTCGTCCGCCGGATCCAGCCATCCGGTTCGGTCGCCCGGTACGAGTCGCGTGTCGGCGACAACCACCACCACGTCGTGTGCCGGTCCTGCGGGACCATCGCCGATGTCGACTGCGCCGTCGGCGACGCACCGTGTCTGACCGCGTCGAACCCCGCCGGTTTCTCGATCGACGAGGCAGAGGTCATCTATTGGGGCCTCTGCGACGCCTGCACCCCAGCCCACAATTCGCGATCGCACCCGTGATCGCCAGCCCGAGTTGTCCACCATTGGAAGGAATGTCGTGACTGAAGCCCACGAAACCCGCGAAAAAGAGATGAATCAGGAGCAGCCTGAAGATCACGCGGCCGGTTGTCCCGTCGTCGGCGGGCACCGCAAGTTCCCGGCAGAGGGTGCGAGCAGCCGCGACTGGTGGCCCGAGGCCCTGAACCTGCGCATCCTGCAGAAGAACCCCGCCGTCGCGAACCCGCTCGGCGAGGACTTCGACTACGCCGCCGCGTTCAAGACCCTCGACCTCGCCGAGGTCAAGGCCGACATCACCGGTGTCCTCACCGACTCCAAGGACTGGTGGCCCGCCGACTGGGGCAACTACGGCCCGTTCTTCATCCGCATGGCGTGGCACTCCGCGGGCACCTACCGCGTGCACGACGGTCGCGGTGGCGCCGGCGCAGGCATGCAGCGTTTCGCTCCGCTGAACAGCTGGCCCGACAACGCCAGCCTCGACAAGGCGCGTCGCCTGCTGTGGCCCGTGAAGCAGAAGTACGGCAAGAGCCTGTCGTGGGCCGACCTGATCGTGCTCACCGGCAACGTGGCCCTGGAGTCGATGGGCCTGGAGACCTTCGGTTTCGCCGGCGGTCGCGAGGATCGCTGGGAGCCCGAGGAAGACGTCTACTGGGGTCCCGAGCACACCTGGCTCGGCGATGAGCGCTACACCGGCGACCGCGAGCTCGAGGCACCGCTGGGCGCGGTCCAGATGGGTCTGATCTACGTCAACCCCGAAGGCCCCAACGGCAACCCGGATCCGCAGCTGTCGGCCAACGACATCCGCGAGACCTTCGGCCGCATGGCCATGAACGACCGCGAGACCGCGGCACTGATCGTCGGCGGCCACACCTTCGGCAAGGTGCACGGCGCGGGCGATCCCGAGAAGTACATCGGACCCGAGCCCGAGGGCGCGCCCCTCGAGCAGCAGGGCCTGGGCTGGAAGAACAGCTTCGGCACCGGCAACGCCGAGTACACGATCACCAGCGGCATCGAGGGTGCCTGGACCGCGACCCCGACCACGTGGGACAACACCTACCTCGAGACCCTCTACGGCTACGAGTGGGAGGTCCACAAGGGCCCCGGTGGCGCCAACCAGTGGCGTCCGAAGGACGGTGCGGCAACCGATCTCGTGCCCGACGCACACGTCGAGGGCAAGAAGAACCCGCCCATGATGCTCACCAGCGACGTCGCACTGCGCGTCGACCCGATCTACGAAGAGATCACCCGCGGATGGCTCGCCGATCCGTCGTCGCTGGCCGACGAGTTCGCCCGGGCCTGGTTCAAGCTGCTGCACCGCGACATGGGCCCCGTGGTCCGCTACCTCGGACCCGAGGTCCCGACCGAGGAACTGCTGTGGCAGGACCCGGTTCCCGCGGTCTCCGGTGAGCTCATCGACGGCGAGGACATCGCGAACCTCAAGGCGAAGATCCTCGAGTCGGGTCTGACCGTGTCGCAGCTGGTCAAGACCGCGTGGGCGGCGTCGTCGTCGTTCCGCGGCAGCGACAAGCGCGGTGGCGCCAACGGCGGCCGCATCCGCCTGCAGCCGCAGGCCGGTTGGGAGGTCAACGAGCCCGACGAGTTGGCCCAGGTCATCAAGGGCCTCGAGTCGATCCAGGAGTCGTTCAACTCCGCTGGGGGCAAGCAGGTCTCGTTCGCCGACCTCGTCGTCCTCGGTGGCGCCGCGGCGGTCGAGAAGGCCGCCAAGAACGCCGGCGTCGACATCACCGTGCCGTTCGCGCCGGGTCGTACCGACGCGACGCAGGAGCAGACCGACGTCGAGTCGTTCTCCTACCTCGAGCCCAAGCGCGACGGGTTCCGCAACTTCCTCGGCAAGGGCGACCGCCTGCCGTCGGAGTACCAGCTGGTGGACCGGGCGAACCTGCTCACCCTCAGCGCCCCGGAGCTCACCGTGCTCATCGGTGGTCTGCGCGTGCTCGGAGCGAACTACAAGAACTCCGATCTCGGCGTGTTCACCGACAAGACGGAGACGCTGAGCAACGACTTCTTCGTCAACCTCCTCGACATGGAGACCGTGTGGGAGCCCGTCGGTGACGAGCAGGGCACCTACATCGGCAAGGACCGCAGCACCGGGGAGCAGAAGTACACCGGTAGCCGCAACGACCTGGTGTTCGGGTCGAACTCGCAGCTGCGCGCCATCGCCGAGGTCTACGCGGAGAGCGACTCCAAGGAGAAGTTCGTCCGTGACTTCGTCGCCGCGTGGGACAAGGTCGCGACCGCGGATCGGTTCGATCTGAGCTGATCAGCACCTGATCGAAGCGAACACCCCGTCGACCACCGGTCGGCGGGGTGTTTCGCTGTCGGACGACGGTGATCCGCTCCGGTTGTGCTGATCCGCTCCGGTTGCAACCGGAGCGGATTGACGAAGGTGGAGCGGATCGCCGAGAAGTACCGACTCAGCCGTTGGCGATGCGCTTGGCCGCGGCTGCGACCGCCTTGGTGAACGCGCCACGATCAGGCGCCGTGGTTCCC
>NZ_JAEMTF010000006.1:97108-99901 GCF_016462415.1 Williamsia sp.
GGCCGCGGCTGCGACCGCCTTGGTGAACGCGCCACGATCAGGCGCCGTGGTTCCCAGGATGTTCTTCTGCGTCACCGACACCGTCGCGCCATCGGCCGGCAGCACCGCCAGATAGGAGCTCTGCTTCAACGGAGCGGTGCCCGGCAAGTTCGTCGTCACGTCCTGCTGCACGACCAACGCGCCCTCGACGCCCGGCGTCGCGACATCGATCTCTTTCGTGGTGACCGAGCCGGTGAACGATTGGCCGTTGACCGAGCTGGTCACCTTGTGGGTCGCGCACGAACCGAGGTTGTACTTGCGGTACTTGGCGACATAGTCGGTGTCGGCGACGACCGTGCTGCCGATCAGGCCGCCGGAGGTACCGGCGGCGAAGTAGTTCGCCGTGGCGTTCTTCAAGGAGTCAGCGGAGACGCCCGAGAGGTCGGGTTGGCAGGTGGCGGGCGAGACCTTCGAACCCTTGGTGCTCGCCAGGAGCGAGTCCGCCGCCTGACTGGCCTGGTCGGCGGGGATGTTCATCTGCGTGTAGCCCGCGGGCACGTCCGACGCCTGCAACAGGTAGTCGGACAGGGGCCGATCGGCCTTCTGCGAGGCAGATTGCTGCGAGGCCGGGGAGTTCGAGTCGCTCGACGACTCCGACGAACAGCCGCCGACGAGACCTAGCGCCACCACGGCCACGGCAACCACTGAACAACTAGCGCGCATCTCTGCTCTCCTCAACTCCGATGTCGACTGCCGAGACCTTATCCGGTCGGTTGTGCGACAGCGTGTGCGAGTGAGGTGAGCGAGTCGACCTCGATGTCCGGTGGCGCGAACAGGCTTGGCCACCGGGCCCCGGAGCGGTTGATCCACGCGGTGCGGAGACCGACGCGTCGTGCACCCTCGAGGTCCCACGGGTGCACGGCGACCATGAGCGCGTCCGCGGCTGCGACACCCGCTTCGGCCAGGCCGTGCCGATACGACGCCGGTGCGGGCTTCCACGCCCCTGCGTCGGTCACCGACAGGTACCTCTCGATGGCGGCGTCCGCCGGTGTCGACCCGAGCAGTTTCCGGGCCACGTCGGCGGACCCGTTGCTCAGCGTCATCACCCGAACGCCGGTGTCGGCGAGAGCGACCAACCCGGGCACCACGTCCGAGTGTGGTTCTGCTGCAACCATCGCCGACATGATCGCCGCTGCCCCGTCGTCCACCTCCGCGTCGTCGCGCGCCGGATCGACCTCACGGATCAAGGACCGGGCGATCTCCTCCCCGATGACGGAGTACCCCGGATTGTCGCCGAGGACGGTCGACGCGAAGCCGTCACGCAGCACCGACAGATACCAGGTGCGCACATGCTCGGACGACAGACCTTGCGCCTCGAACGCGCCGACCACCGACCGCAGATCCGACAGCGTCTCGTTGACGTCGAGGAAAGCGACCTTCGGTCGGCGGGTCACGTGAACGCCTGAATGTTGTTCAGGGCGGTGATCATTCCCGATCCGATGGGACCGCTGCGGTCGTAGATGGTGGTCGTTCCCACGGCGATCCCGGCGGAGTCGAGATGGGAGGCCTCCTGCACCCCGACCCACTCCCCCTCCGGCAGCCGGGACAGCGCGACGGTCAGGTCGCCGTTGATGTAGCCGACCCACTCGGTGCCGAGGTTGGTCACCAGGCTCGTCCACTCCGTCGTCGTCACCGCGCGCACGTACGGGCTCGGCGGCCGGTCGGCGGTCATCGGCAGAACGTTCCACCAGGCGGTCGACCGGTCCGCGTTCAGGTGCGGTTCGAGTTCGTGGGTCCAGCCGGCGGTGTCGGAGTGGTACCAGGTGGTGGCGTCCGGATCGGAGTCGACATCGGGCGGGAAGGGCACGGAGTCGTCGGCGCGCCAGCGCTCACCGGGCGCGTTCTCGGAGATCCGGTACTGCACGAACACCGCACTGGCGACCAGCTTCTCGTCTTGGATTGCCTCCGCGCGGGCGACCTTGATCCGGCGCCCTGTGCGTACCAGTTCGGTGCGGACGGTCGTCGGCTTCTGCACGAACGGACGCAGCAGTTCGAAGGTGGTGCGGGCGGGGAGGAAGTCCGGCTCGCCCTGTTCCTCCTCGAGGACCTGCGCGAGGAGTCCGACGATGGCGGGGCCGGCCACCTGACCTGGCCCCCACGCGCCGACGGCGTGCTCGTTCGCCAGGTAGGCGACGGAGCCCTGATGTTCGATGACCTCGAAAAACGGTTTCACGATCTCAGGTTCTCATGTGGCCCGTCGACGTCCGTTCGCGCAGTCGCGGTGACGGTCAGAAGGGCCTGTCGAGACCGACGTAGCCGTTAGCGTGGGCGCGTGGGATTTCATGACGGGTACTTCAGTCGAGCCGGCGCGTTCACCCTGAAGCACGACCCCGTCGCGTCGACGCACAGCGTCGGCATCCCGGTCAGCACCGGACACGTCGACTACACCGAGCACTACCGCGTCTCCGTCGAGCAATACGACACCTTCGTGCGCGACCCACGTCTGGCCAAACGGTTCGCTGATGAATGTCGCCGGCACGAGCACGACGACCTACTCGTTCTCGAACCCGGATGGAACCGCGGCGCACCCCGGATGCCGGACGAGTCCGACGAGGTCCAGGCCGCCATCACCTACCTCGACACATTCACGTCGTTCCCGCGCGGAGTCGCTCTCGGCGTCGACGTCGAGACGGGACAGCCGTACCTCTCAATACCTGCGGGCGCAGGCCACAGCTCAGAGGAGTGGCGGTACTTCCGCATCTCGTCTGATGAACTTCGATCGTTCGAGGCCGACATCGAGTCGGCGATCTCGTT
>NZ_JAEMTF010000217.1 GCF_016462415.1 Williamsia sp.
AGGCCGCGATTTGAGATGATTCGAGGTGGTAGACGCCCTGTCGGTGGTTGCGCGAAGATCGGTACATGAGTGAGCAACGAAGCAACTCGAGCCGACTTGTCTATGACCCCCAGAGCGGGTTGTCCATCGACCTCGCGGAACTTCGACGCCACGAGAGCAGCGAGCGCACGAACGACCTTCAGGACGACTCCCGGGGGTCCGACGAGTCGCACCGCGACTCCTAGATCTCCGAGCCCCGTACGTGGTGCGTGATCAGCGGTAGCCTGGCACGACAACGAGGGGGCGCGGCAGTGGTGGAGGAAGCCCGCCGTGAACGATCGGCGGCGAAGTACGAGGGTCTCACCCCCAGCGATGCCCTGCAGGCCGTGGTCGATCTGGCGGCGCAGGCCATGCGGGTCCCGCTGGCCATGGTCAATGTCGTCGGCGCGTCGGCGCAGCAGACGATCGTCGCCCACGGAATGGAACTCGCCGGCACGAGCGTTCCCGTGCCCGAATCGATCTGCGCGACCGTCGTCGATGATGCCGCACCTGTCGTCATCGGCGACGTCCTCGCCGACACGGCTCGCCGCGACATCGCAAAACTTGTGGAGCACGCCGGTTTTCGTTCCTATATCGGTGTTCCCATCATCGGTCGCGAGGGATTGCCGATCGGCACGCTGTGTGTCATGGGCCTGATCCCGTTGGGCGCCGATGTAGACCTCGCCGCTCTGCGTCAGTACGCGATGCTGGCCGAGCAGGCCCTCGAGGTGGGTCGGTCTGCGCGGGAGATTCTGGCCGCGCGCGATATTCGTGATTCATCGCTCACCGTCACCGACATCACCGACGCCGTGGACTCCGGCGACATCGCGCCCTGGTACATGCCCATCGTCGACCTCGACACCAACCGGCTGTACGCGGCCGAGGCATTGGCGCGCTGGAGCCGACCGGATGGGGTGACCACCCTTCCGGACGCCTTCCTGCCGCGTATCGAGAACACCGAGCTCATCATCGATTTCGATCTGGTCATGCTGCGACGTTCGCTGATCGATCTCCTCCGCTGGATCGAGACCGGTGCCGCGGCAGACGATCTGATGGTGACGGTGAACTTCTCCGCGCACCACTTCTACCGCCGCGGTTGTGTCGACCGGATCGATGCCGTCGTGCAGGAGGTGGGCGCCGAGCCGAGTTCGGTCATCCTGGAGGTCACCGAGACGACCACCGTCCCCACGCGGGCGTTGATCGACGCCCACGTCGTCGACGCGCTCCGTGAGCGTGGGTACACGGTGATACTCGACGACATCGGTGGCGACTGGCTCCCCGCCAAACATCTGCTCAGTCTTGCGTTCGACGGACTCAAGGCCGACCGCAGTATCGGTGCAGCACTGCAGACCTCGGTCGGCCACGCGCTCGGTTCCGCGCTGGCGACCCTCGCCGAACGCCTCGGCATCTACCTGATCATCGAGGGGATCGAGACCGCCGAGCAGGCCCGGCTCGCACACGAGATCGGTGTGCGCCGCGGGCAGGGCTTCTACTGGTCCGAGGCGGTTCCGGCGACCGGCATGCCCGAGCTGTTGGCGCGCGAGTCGCTGCTGCCGACACTCGGCTGATCGCCGGTATCAGACCCCTTCCCTCCATCACGCCCTCGAGACGTGTGTTGAACCACAGGGTGTTGACGTAGATACCCCCCGGGGTATGTTGTCGTTATGAAACACCGAATCGATTGCCTCGTGGACCCGGCCAGCCCGTTCGCGCGGGCGACCTCGCGACGGCTCAGCGGTACGCCGACCAACCCGCCATCTCGTTCGTATCTCGACTCCAGAGGACGAAACCGATGACCAGTACCGACACGACCCGCACCGCATTCGACTCGACGCCCGAACGCGATTCCCGTGCAGGCATTCTCGGCCGCATCGCCGGCTGGGGGACCGGGCACCGCCGAATCCTGTTCGGGACGTGGCTCGCCGCGATCATCGTCCTCGGCGCGTTCGCGCCATCGGTGTTCTCCTCGTTGGCCGGTGCGGGATGGCAGGCCAACGGATCGGAATCGGTTCAGGTCCGCGACCTCGCCCAACAGCACTTCGGCGGCAACGCGTCATCGGCAGTGCAGGTCGTTGTCCATTCCGACTCGGCAACGGTGACCGATCCCTCGATGCAGGCGGTGTTCGAGCAGATCGGCCGCGATCTGTCCGGCGACCCGCGATTTGCAGAGATCGTCGCACCGCAGCCGGGCATGACGATCAGCCGCGACGGACACACCGGCA
>NZ_JAEMTF010000146.1 GCF_016462415.1 Williamsia sp.
CCCCGAGGAACAGGTCGGCGCTGCGCTGGTACAGCTGGCACGACAGCTTGCCGTCAGCGACGTAGAACTGGAAGAACGCGTGACACGGCGGCAACGCCATCTGCGGGATCTCCCCCACGTTCCAGGCGGAGACGATGTTGCGCCGCGAGTCCGGGTCCGACTTCAGCAGGGCCAGCGCGTTCGAGATCTGATCGATGTGGTCGCCGGACGGCGTCGGCCAGCTGCGCCATTGGACGCCGTAGACAGGGCCGAGTTCGCCGGCCTCGTCGGCCCACTCGTCCCAGATCGTCACCCCTCGCTCCTGCAGCCACCGCACGTTCGAGTCGCCCCGCAGGAACCACAGCAGCTCGTACAGGATCGACTTCAGGTGCACGCGTTTGGTGGTGATCAGCGGGAAGCCCTCGGTGAGGTCGTACCGGAGCTGGTGGCCGAACAGGCTGCGGGTGCCGGTGCCGGTGCGGTCGGATTTCGCGACGCCGTCGCGCAGGACCAGCGCGAGCAGGTCCTCATACGGGGTCGGGACGGCTGCACTGTGGGACACGGTCACACCTGAGAGTGTAGAACCGCGGTACGACGACGAGTGTCGCGACTCGGCGGGATGGCTCCACGCCGTGTGAAGGGCTCAGGACATCAAGGAGGCGGCCACCGTGGCACCGAGGTTCCAGCACGCCTCGAGGTCGTCCTTGGTCGGTCTTCCCGAGACGATCACATCGTCGGCGGCACGGGTCCATCCGAGCCCTGTGGTGATCGACTCGACCGCTCGTTGCGCACCCTCGGTGCCCTCGTTGCCGTGGAGATAGACGCCGAACGGGCGTCCCCGCGTGGAATCGAGCAACTGGTAGTACGCGGTGTCGAACGCATGCTTCAACGCGCCGCTGATGTAGCCGAGGTTGGCCGGGGTGCCGAGCAGGTATCCGTCCGCGGCCAACATCTCCGCGGGCGAGACCGTCAACGCAGGCCGGCGGAGCACGTCGACCCCCTCGATGTCGGGGTCGGTCGCCCCGGCGACGACGGCGGAGAACATCTCGTGGCAGTGCGGCGACGGCGTGTGGTGCACGATCAGCAGGGTGGCCATACGTCGTCAGGAGCTCTCGGCTTTTTCCTGGGCGACAGCACGTTTCATCATCGCGCGAGCACGGGTGCGGTCGCCCGCGTAGTCGTAGGCCCGCGAGATCCGGTAGGTGTTGCGCCAGTTGTCCGGATCGGCTTCCCACTCGGTGCGCACGGTGGCGAAGAGCTCGTCGGCGGCGTCGCGTTCGAGCCGCCCGGACGGACGCCGCGGCAGCGACGAGACGTCGAGTTCCCGCCCCTCCTCCCGCATGCGGCGACCGAGGCGTTGGTGGGTGATCCCTGCCCGCAACGTCGCGACCAGCATCCAGATGCCCAACAGCGGGAGCAGCAGCACACCGATGCCCAGCCCGATGCCGACCACCGACCCGTCCTGGATCAGCTCGATCCCGCGGTACCCGAGCAACCCGATGTAGAAGATCAGCGCGATGACGATCAGCACGATCACCAGAACGATCGGCCGGGAGTCGCGGGTGTAGAAGTCGCGCTTGGCGCCGCTCATCGCAGAGTGCCCATCTCGGCAGGCCTACAGATCCAGGAGCTCGTCGAGCCCCACCGTCAGGCCGGGCCGCTGCGCGATCTGACGCACCCCGAGCAACACGCCGGGTGCGAACGACGTCCGGTCCAGTGAATCGTGGCGGATGGTCAGGGTCTCCCCCTCGGTGCCCAGGAGTACCTCCTGATGCGCGACGAGGCCGGCGAGTCGCACCGAATGGACCCGGACACCCTCGACGTCGGCACCGCGGGCGCCGTCCAACGAGCTGGTGGTGGCATCGGGCATCGGGGCGCATCCGGCCTGCGACCGGGACTCCGCGATCAGTCGGGCGGTCCGGAACGCGGTGCCCGACGGGGCGTCCGCCTTGTGTGGGTGGTGCAGCTCGATGACCTCGACCGAATCGTAGAAACGTGCGGCGGCGGCAGCGAACCGCATGCTCAGAACGGCGCCGATCGCGAAGTTCGGGGCGATGAGAACACCCACGCCCGGCTGGTCGCCCAGCCATCCGCGCACGGTGTCGAGGCGGTCGTCGTCGAACCCGGTGGTCCCGACGACGGCATGGATCCCGTTGGCGATGAGGAACTCGAGGTTGTCCATCACGACCGACGGATGTGTGAAGTCGACGACGACCTGCGTACCCGAGTCGATCAGCGCGGAGCGGTCGTCGTCCTTGTCAATGCCGACGGTGAACTCGAGGTCGTCGGAGACGGACACCGCGTCGACAATGGCCTGACCGACCTTGCCGCCGCTGCCGAGTACGCCCACCTGGATCTGTTCGTCACTCATGATGCCAATGATCCCTCACCCCGCAGCACCGTCAGATGCCGGGGATCACCGGTCGGCGGCCTTGAGCAGGTCGGCGCACTTCTCCGCCATCGTCATGACGGTGATGTTGGGGTTGACCGAGGGCAGCTTGGGCATGGCCGAGGCATCGACGACCCGCAGGCGCTGTGTGCCCCGGACCCGCAGCTGCGGGTCGAGCACCGCCATGGGGTCGGAGTCGACGCCCATCTTCGCGGTCGCCGCCGGGTGGTAGACGGTGTTGTGCGTCTTGTGCATGTAGTCGATGAGCTCGTCGTCGGTCACGGCGTCGGGCCCGGGGGCGAGTTCGGCTGCGACCCAGGGCTTCATCGGCGCCTGCGCCGCGATCTCCCTGGCCAGGCGCAGCCCGGCGAGCATGGTGGTCTCGTCGTGGTGGTCGGGGTCGGTGAAGTACCGCGGGTCGACGCGCGGGCGGTCACGGAAGTCCGGGCTGCGCAGCTTGACCGTGCCCCGGGAGAGTCCCTGGGTCACGTTGGGCGTCAGGCAGAAGCCGTTGTCGGTGGTCGGGTACCCCCACCGCAGGGTGTTCATGTCGAACGGCACGCTGCCGTAGTGCATCATCACGTCGGGGACCTCGAGGCCGTCCTTCGTGGTGGCGAACACGCCGATCTCCCACCACTGGCTGGACTCGGTGACCATGGGCCGCGCGGCCTCCCAGAACACCAGCCCCTCGACGTGGTCGTCGAGGTTCTCCCCGACACCGGGCAGGTCGACCCGGACATCGATCCCGAACTCGCGCAGCTGCGCAGCCGGCCCGATCCCGGAGAGCATCAGCAACTTCGGGGTGTCGATCGCCCCGGCGGTGACGATGACCTCTCGGCTCGCACCGACCACGTCGAAACCGGTGAGATCGGGACGCTGGTATCGCGCGCCGGTCGCGGTGACGCCGTCGAAGGTGATGCCCTGCGCCCAGCAGCCGGTGCGGACCTCGAGGTTGGGTCGCTGCCCGATGATCGGGTGCAGGTAGGCGTGCGAGGTCGACATGCGCAGGCCGTCCTCACCCGCGTTGATCTGGAACCAACCGGCGCCGTTGCGGACCGTCTCGCCGCGGTTGAAGCCCACCGTCGGCAGACCGGCCGCGGCGGCGGCCTCGAGTATCGCTGCACCACAGGGATCGAGCGGCGGCACGTCCCGCAGGCGCACCGGCCCGTCGTGCCCGTGGTCGCCGGGGGCGTCGTTGTTCTCCAACCTGCGGGTCAGCGGGTGGATGTCGACGGCACCCCAGCCGGTCAGACCGCTGCGCTCCCACTCGTCGAGGTACTCGGCGGGCGGCCAGAAGGCGATACACGAGTTGTGCGAGGAACATCCGCCGAGCACCTTGGCCCGGGCGTGCCGCATGAAGTCGTTGCCACGCTCCTGCGGTTCGATCGGGTAGTCCCAGTCGTACCCGGAGTCGAGCAGGTGCATCCACTCGCTCAGCACCAGGATGTCGTCGTTGCCGACGTCGGTGGGGCCGGCCTCGAGGACACACACGGTCACATCCGGGTCCTCGGTCAGGCGGGCGGCCAGAGCACACCCCGCCGTCCCACCGCCGACGATGACGTAGTCGAAGGTTCCCGCGGTCACTGCGTCGTCGCGCAATGGATCTGCCATGGACTCTCAGACTCCTTCGGGTCCCGGGGACGGCTGTGCCGCGTCGGCCGCGGCTGCGTCTGCTTTCGTTTCCGACGCATGGGATTTCAGCGTACCCATGCCGCGGCTGCCCGTGACGAAGTACCAGACGAGACCCACGCCGCCGATGACGCCGATGTAGATGAACGCGGCCCAGGTGTTGTACCAGGGCGATCCGTACACCGCCTCGCGTGGCCACGCCAGGTTGATCGCCATGCCGATGCCCCACACGACGGCGACGATGTTGACCGGCAGACCCCAGCGGCCCATCGTGAAGTAGCCGCCCTCTTTCAGGTCCTTCGGCGGCCACTCGCCCCGGAATCGTTTGAGCAGCAACGGGCCGGTGATCATCAGGTAGGCGATGTAGATCATGATGATCGCCACCGAGGTGAGCAGGAGGAAGATCGTCGGCTGGTTGATGTTGATGACCAGGATCAAGATCGACAGCACACCGATCAGGACGGCCGGGATGACCGGTGCCTGGGTCTTCGGGTGCACCCTGGCGAGTGATTCGCCGAACGGCAGCGCGTTGTCGCGCGCCATCGCGAACGTCAACCGGATGGCTGCGGTGTGCACGGCGAGCGTGCAGACGAACACCGCGACCACGATGCACATCAGGAAGATCTTGCCGACCGGGCCGTACATGACGTCGAGCACGATCTGTTGCAGTCCACCCTGCGCGGCGAGCGCCGGATCGGACAGGTTCGGGGCGGCGAGGATGGCGAACACGAGGATCGCCCCACCGATGACGAACGACGCCAGGATCGCGCGCAGGATGGCCGTCGGAGCGGTCTTGCGCGGGTTCACCGTCTCCTCACCGAGCGACGAGGCGGTGTCGAAGCCGTACATGACGTAACCCGATGCGAGCGAGGCGATCAGGAATGCGCTGAGGTATCCCCCGCTCTCGCCGGCCCCGTAGCCGTTGGTGGAGAAGAACACCGCGGGCGTGCGCTCGATGTTGAAGGCGAGGATCACCGCTATGAGCACGGCAGCGATCAGTTCGATGAACACACCTGTGCTGTTGATCAGCGACATCAGACGTACGCCGAAGGCGTTGATCAGGGTCGTGGCGACCACCAGGATCGATCCCAGCAGCACTGCGTTCGAGGGTGACACCACCGTCAGATCCTCGGATCCGATGAGACGGAACCCGCTCCAGATCTTGGGCAGCGTGGAGTCGATGGCGAGCACCACCGCCGACATGGTGACGATGGAGGCGGTGAGCATCATCCATCCGGAGAACCATCCGACCACCTTGTTGCCCAGGATCTTCGCCCAGTTGTAGACCGACCCGGCGATCGGGTATTTCGCGGCGAGTTCCATGAAGCAGAGCGCGACGGCGAACTGACCGACGAACACGATGGGCCACGACCACAGGTAGGCCGCACCGGCGGTCCCGAAGCCGAAGTAGAAGAGCTGGAACGTCCCGGTGAGGATGGATATGTAGCTCACGCCCGCGGCGAAGCTGGCGAACTTCCCGATGCTGCGATCGAGACTTTCCTTGTAGCCGAAGTGTTCCATCCCGTTGTCGGGATCAACGCTCTTCTCGATGGTCATGTGGGCTCCTGGCAATGGTGTGACGGTGTGGCGACTGCTCTCTACGGTGAGATACGACGAACTCGTGACGCGGTAGAACGGTCCCGCCGGCTGCTCAGGGCGGGAACCACCCCGCGGGCGGGGCGGCGGTGTTGTTCCAGATGTGTTTGAGCTCCTGGTATTCGGCGAGTCCCGAGGGTCCGAGCTCACGGCCGTTGCCGGACCGGCCGAACCCGCCCCACTCGGCCGCCGGTGTGTAGTACCCGAAATCGTTGATCCAGACCGTGCCGTGTCGCAGCCCGCGCGCCATCCGTTCGGCGACCGCCGCGTCGGCGGTACGGACGCCGGCTGCGAGTCCGTAGTCGGTGTCGTTGGCCAACTCCAGCGCCAGGGCCTCGGTGTCGAAGCGTTCCACGGTGAGGATCGGCCCGAAGGTCTCGTCGGTGACGATCCGCATCGAACGGTCGCACCGGTCGAAGATCGTGGGCAGGAAGAAATACCCGTCGGCGAGGTCGGGGTCGGTCGGCTGCTCGCCGCCCACCACCAACTCGGCGCCCTCGGCGACCCCGAGCGCGACGTAGTCGGTGATCTTCGACAGCTGCGCCGCCGACACCAGCGGGCCGGTCAGACTGGCCGGGTCGACGCCCGGTCCCATCACGATCCGCCCGGCCCGGTCGGCCAGGGCGGCGACGACGTCATCGGCGACCGATTCCTCGACGATCAGGCGCGTGCCCGCCGAACAGACCTGACCCGAGTGCAGGAACACACCGGTGAGGACCTGGTCGACGGTCGCATCGAATGCTTCGGTCGTGCTGCACGCATCGGCGAACACGACATGCGGGTTCTTGCCGCCGAGTTCGACCAGGACGCGGGTGACGTGCTCAGCCGCGGTCTCGGCGATGATCTTGCCGGTGGCGAGGCCGCCGGTGAACGAGATCAGGTCGACGTCGGGGTTGTCGGTGAGGGCCGGGCCGAGATCGGCCCCGCTGCCGAGCACCAGGTTGACGACGCCACGTCCGACGCCTGCCTCGACCAGGAGCTCGGTCAGCGCGATCGTCGAGAGCGGCGTCACCTCACTGGGTTTGAGGACCATCGTCGCGCCGGCGGCCAGGGCGGGGGCGATCTTCCACGAGATCTGCAACAGCGGGTAGTTCCACGGGGCGATCATCACGCAGACGCCGATGGGTTCGGCGACGACGCGGCTGATCACCGCCGGGTTGCCGACGTCGACGAGGCGGTCGGCGGTGGTGGTGGCGAGGTCGGCGTAGTACCGGAACACCGAGACGACGTCGTCGATGTCGATGCGGCTCTCCACCAGGGTCTTGCCGGTGTCCCGGGTCTCGATGAGCGCGATCTCCTCGCGGTCGCGCACCAGCAGGTCGGCGATACGACGCAGCAGGTCGGAGCGGTCGGCGACGGTGGTCTCCCGCCATTCCGCGCGGTCGAACGCCGCACGGGCGGCGGCCACCGCGGCGAGCGCGTCGTCGGGTGATGCCTCCGACACCGAGCGGATCACCGTGCCGTCGGCCGGGTCGATGCAGTCGCGCCGTGCGCCGGTGGACGAATCGGTCCAGCTGCCGTCGATGAACAGGTCAGCGGTCACCGGCACCCTCGTCTCACAGATCGTCGAACACGGACGACGACCTCACGGCGTCGTTCTTCACGACCCCATCCTTACCCCTCGGAGCACATTTCGGTGATCCAATCGTGGAACGTGGCGATGTGATGCTCGGCCGGGACCAGGACCCCACCCCGGCGATAGGCCCGCGACCCCATCGCCGGCTGGGTGCGCTCACACGCCTCGAAGTCCTGCTGGTTCACGCGGTGGAACAGCTCGACCCCTGCCCCGACGTCGGCGCCGGCCGCGACGACATCGGGATGGAACAACCAGTCGCAGACCACCAGGGTCTCGTCGACCGAGATCGGGAACATCCGGTGCACGATGACGTGGTCGGGCACCAGGTTGATGAACACCGTCGGGTTGACGGTGATGGCGTAGTAGCGGCGGTCCTGTTCCGGTGCCAACTCGGGCAGTCTGTCGAACCCGGCCGACCCGTCGACGGTGAATCCGTCGGCCTCCGCCGCGAACTCGGCACCGTGGCCCACGTAGTACTGCGCGGCGAGGCCGTCGGCGAACTCCGGCAGCACCTCGGTGAGCTCGGGGTGGATGGTGGCGCAGTGGTAGCACTCCATGAAGTTCTCCACGATGAGCTTCCAGTTCGCCGCGACCCGATAGGTCTCCCGGTGTGCCAGCGCCAGGTCGCCGACCCGGTAGTTGTCGATCATCGTGGCGTCGCCGAGGCGCTCGACGACCGCGCCGATCACGGTGTCGTCGAACGACGGTGGGTCGTCGTCGAGGCAGACCCACAGGTAACCGAGCCACTCCCGGGAGGCCACCGGGATGAGCCCGTAGGCGCTGCGGTCGATGTCACCGAGGCTGCTCAGATTGGGCGCGGCGACGAGTTTTCCGTCGAGACCGTAGGTCCAGGCGTGATACGGGCACTGCAGGTTTCGCCGGACCGCGCCGCTGTCCTCCGTGCAGATCAGGGCGCCGCGGTGACGGCAGCTGTTCAGAAAGGCACGCAGAGCACCGTCGCGCGCGCGGACGATCAGCACACTTTCCCGGCCGATGTCGACCGTGGCGAACTGACCGGCGTTCGGGTGGTCGGCGGTCCGGACGGCACACATCCAGCGT
>NZ_JAEMTF010000053.1 GCF_016462415.1 Williamsia sp.
CGGGATCGTCGCCGTTGACGTGGAAGATCGGCGCGCCGATCATCTTCGCCACGTCGGTGCAGTACTCCGAGGACCGAGAGTGCTCGGGTGCGGTGGTGAAGCCGACCTGGTTGTTGACGACGATGTGCACCGTGCCGCCGGTCTGGTACCCGGGCAGCATCGCGAGGTTCAGCGTCTCGGCGACCACGCCCTGTCCGGCGAACGCGGCGTCGCCGTGCAGTGCGAGTGGCAGCACCGTGAAGGCGTCGTCGCCGCGGTCGAGCATCTCCTGCTTGGCGCGCACGAGACCCTCGAGCACCGGGTCGACCGCCTCGAGGTGCGACGGGTTGGCGGTCAGCGAGACGTTGATCTCGTTCTCGCCGAACATCTGGTAGTACTTGCCCTCGGCTCCGAGGTGGTACTTCACGTCTCCCGAGCCGTGCGCCTGCGACGGGTTCAGGTTGCCCTCGAACTCGGTGAAGATCTTCGAGTACGGCTTGCCGACGATGTTGGCCAGGACGTTGAGACGACCGCGGTGCGGCATCCCGACGACGACCTCGTCGAGTCCGTGCTCGGCGCTCTGGTCGATGACGCCGTCCATCATCGGGATGACCGACTCGGCGCCCTCCAGCGAGAACCGCTTCTGCCCGACGTACTTGGTCTGCAGGAACGTCTCGAACGCCTCGGCGGCGTTGAGCTTGGACAGGATGTACTTCTGCTCGCCGATCGGCGGCTTGGTGTGCTTGATCTCCACCCGCTCCTGCAGCCACTGCTGCTGCTCGGGCTCGAGGATGTGGGTGTACTCCACCCCGACGTGGCGGCAGTACGCGTCGCGCAGCACCGACAGGATGTCGCGGAGCTTCATCGTGTCCTGGCCGTGGAAACCGCCGACCTTGAAGTCGCGGTCGAGATCCCACAGCGTCAGGTCGTAGGTGAGCACGTTGAGATCGGGGTGCGCGGTCCGGGCATCGGAATCGATCATCAGCGGATCGATGTCGGCCATCAGATGGCCCCGGTTGCGGTACGCCGCGATGAGTTCGAGGACCCGTGCGTTCTTGTCCACGGCGGGCGACGCGATGTCCTTGCGCCAGCGGATGGGCTCGTACGGGATGTGGAACGCGGTGAAGATCTCGTCGAAGAAGGCGTCGTCGAGGAGCAGGTTGTGGATGGTCCGGAGGAAGTCGCCCGACTCGGCACCCTGGATGATCCGGTGATCGTAGGTGGAGGTCAGGGTCATGAGCTTACCCACGCCCATCTCGGCGATCCGCTCGTCGCTCGCACCCTGGAACTCGGCGGGGTACTCCATCGCGCCTGCGCCGATGATCGCGCCCTGGCCCTTCATCAGGCGGGGCACCGAGTGCACGGTCCCGATCGTGCCGGGGTTGGTGAGCGAGATGGTGACGCCGGCGAAGTCGTCGGCGGTCAGCTTGCCGTCCCGAGCCCGCCGGACGATGTCCTCGTAGGCGGCGTGGAACTCGCCGAACTTCATCGTCTCGGTGTTCTTGATCGCCGCGACGACCAGCGACCGGCTGCCGTCCTTGCCGGGCAGGTCGATGGCGAGGCCGAGGTTGATGTGGGCGGGCGAGACCGCGTTGGGCTTGCCGTCGATCTCGTCGAAGTGGCGGTTCATGTTCGGGAACGCCTTGACCGCCTGGACGATCGCGTAGCCGAGGATGTGGGTGAACGAGATCTTGCCGCCGCGTGTGCGCGCGAGGTGGTTGTTGACCACGATGCGGTTGTCGATCATCAGCTTCGCGGGGATGGCACGCACGCTGGTGGCCGTGGGGATCTGCAGCGACAGCGCCATGTTCTTGGCGACGGCGGCCGACGCGCCGCGGAGGATCTTGGTGCTGTCCTCGGTCTGCGCCGGGGCGTCACCGGAGGGCTTGGTCTCCGACGTCGAGGTCGCCGCACCGTTCTTCGCGGCCGTGTCCTTCTTGTCCGTCGACTCCTTCTTCGGAACCGTGCCCTTGTTCGGGTTCGGCGCCTTGCTCACGGCCTTCTCGACCGGGACGGTCTTGGTCGCGGGGGAGGTGCGGGTGGGCGGAGGGGCGACGTTGCTGCCCGCCGAGCTGTCGCGGCTCTGCACCGCCTGCCCGGACGCGGCCTTCGTCGCGGGAGCCTCGCTCACCGCGGTGGCCGGGGCGTCGGCGCCCTTCTCCGGAGCGGCCGACGACGAGACGGGCTTGCTCGCCCCGTTGCCGCCGGAGCCGTTGGACGCCCGCTTCGCCGAGCCGTTGCCGTTGGTCGCGGCCCCGTCATCGGTTGTGGGCTCGTAGCCGGCGAGGAACTCGTGCCAGCTCGCGTCGACCGAGTCCGGGTCTTCGCGGAACCGCTGGTACATCTCGTCGACCAGCCATTCGTTCTGTCCGAAGTCTGAAACCGAACTGCTGCTCACGGCAGAATCTCGCCTCTATTCCCTGATTGATCTGTGTGTCTGATGGGCCCGGTGGTACAACAACGCCCGACCACCAAAGGTTAGTCCCCGCTCACACGCGATGCACACGGACCGGTGGTCGTGGATCGGTGTCGCTCAGCGGAGTGTCGAGGCGCCGTCGACTCGTGTGACACCCGCGTCCCAGAGCTCGCGGTACTTACCGTTCAACGCGAGCAGGTCGTCATGGGTTCCGAGCTCGGTGATCCGACCGTCGGCGACCACCGCGATGCGGTCCGCACGGGCCGCGGTCGCCAGGCGGTGGGCGACGATCACCGACGTTCGCGACCCGGTGAGATGCCGGCCCGCGGCGAGCACCTGTCGTTCGGTGGCCTGGTCGAGGGTGGCGGTCGCCTCGTCGAGCAGGAGCAGATCGGGGTCGACGAGTTCGGCGCGGGCGAGCGCGATGAGCTGACGCTGTCCCGCCGAGAGCCCCTGGCCGCGCTCACCGACACGGTGGAGCATGCCGCCGCGCAGGCCGGCGATCATGTCCACCGCGCCCACCGCGGCGGCCGCGGCGGTGATCCGCTCGCGGTCGGCGTCGGGTCGGCCGTAGGCGATGTTCGAGGCGACCGTCCCGGTGAACAGGTGGGGCTCCTGCGGGACCACGCCGAGACGGGACCGGTAGCGGTCGAGGGGGTACTCACGGATGTCGCGGCCGTCCATGCGCACCGAACCCGAGGTGGGGTCGTAGAAGCGGGCGAGGAGTTTGACGATCGTGGACTTGCCCGCACCGGTCTGACCGACGAGCGCCAGCGAGCTGCCTGCGGGCAGGTCGATCGACACCCCGCGCAGGGCGTCATCGGTCGCGGCCTCGTACCGGAATCGGACCTCGTCGAGCGCGGCGTGACCGGTGAAATGGGTGGCGGGGTCGACGGGGCCGGTGACCGCTGGGTCCGCGTCTGCCTCGGCGGCGACGCTGCTCTCGGTGCGCAGCAGGTCCCCGATGCGCCGCAGGCCCACGACGGCCTGCTGATACCCGTCGAACACCTGCGAGAGCTGTTGTACCGGACCGAACAACATGCCGAGGTAGAGCACGAAGGCGACCAGCGTGCCCGCTCCCGTGGCGCCGGTGCTGACCTGATGGGCCCCGAATGCGATGACGCCCGCCGTTGCCAGATCCGACGTGAGGGTAATGAACGGGAAGTACAGCGAGATGGCCTGCTGGGACACCATCCGAGCACGCACGTACTCCGCCGCGCGACCGGCGAACCGGGCCTCGGCGGGTTCGGTGTGCCGGTAGAGGATGGTCGTGCGCAGCCCGGCGACGTTCTCCTGGAAGTCGGCGTTGACCGTGCTGATCAGTTCCCGCGACCGTGTGTAGGCGCGGGACGAGACCCGCTGGAAGACGATCGTCGCGACGATCAGCGGCGGGAACACGAGCAGCATCAACGCGCCGAGGCTCGGATCGGTGAGCACCAACGCGACCGCGACCCCGACGATGGTGAGCACCGCGACCACCGCGGTGGACAACCCGGTCTGCAGGAACGACGACAGCGCGTCGATGTCGGTGGTCATCCGCGTCATGATCCGGCCCGACAGCTCGCGCTCGTAGTAGTCGAGTCCGAGACGTTGCAGGTGGGCGTAGCTGCGTATGCGCAGGGTGAACAACACGCGTTCCCCGGCCCGCGAGCTCATGATCGTCATCAGCGACGTCGCCACCCACCCGACGGCGACCAGGGCCAGGCCCACGCCCGAGGCGATCCAGAGCGACGTCAGATGGTCGGCGGTGGCGGCGTTGACCCCGATCCGAGCGATCGAGGGGAACGCCAACCCGACGAGGGTGTCGACGGCGATGGCCACGATGGCCCCGGCGAGCAACCAGCGCACGGGGGAGAGCATGCGACGCAACGAGAACTGCGGATCGTGTGCGCGGGCGGCCGCGACGTCGATGTCGGGGTCCTCGGTCGCGGGCGGCAGGGCCGCGACGGCGTCGAGGACGGCAGGCGTGGCCGGCATCGAGCCCAACGCGCCGGCGACACCACCGCCGCCGCCGCGACGACCCACCTTGGCGGGGACGCTCGCGCCGGCCCGGACCCCGAAGCCGCTGCCGTCGGTGGACGTCGACTCCAGCGCCGGCGGCCACAGGGTGTCGTCGGGATGTTCGGCCCGGGCCGGCGCGACGTCGGAGTCGAGGTCGTCGGCCGGGTCGGTGGTGTGTGACATCAGCGAACGGAACAGCGGGCAGCGGGCGTCGAGTTCTTCCGGCGTGCCGGTGTCGACCACAACGCCTGCGTCGACGACCGCGACGCGGTCGGCCAGGGTCAGCGTCGACCGTCGGTGGGCGAGCAAGATCATCGTGCGACCCGGCGAACTGCGCAGGGAACCGAGGATGGCTGCCTCGGTGGTGGCGTCGACGGCCGAGGTGGCGTCGTCGAGGACCAGCAGCGGGGGATCGGCGTAGAGCGCGCGGGCGACGGCGATGCGCTGTCGCTGACCGCCCGAGAGGGTCAGCCCGCGTTCGCCGACGACGGTGTCGTATCCGTCCGGCAGGGCGGTGATGAAGTCGTGCGCGCTGGCACGCCGCGCCGCCTCCGTCACACGCGCTCGACGCGACGCGTCGGGGACCTCGCCGGTCTCGTCGGCTTCCGGGCCGAGGGCGATGTTCGCCGCGATCGTGTCGGAGTAGAGGAATGGTTCGTCGACGACGATCCCGACGGTGGCGTGCAGTGCGTCGGGGGTCAGTTCCGCCGTGTCGAGGACCTCGCCGCCGGCGATCAGTTCGACCGCTCCGGCCTGCGGACGGTGCACTCCGCCGACGAGCGCGGCGATGGTGGACTTGCCCGATCCGGGTGGACCCACGACGGCGACGCATTCACCCGGGCCGACCTCCAGGTCCAGTCCGGAGAAGAGCTCGCGACCTCCGTCGGCAGGGTCGTCGAAGCCGAAGTGCACATCGCGCAGCCGGAGTACGACGGCGCCGGGGGGCACGGTGCGGGTGTTGGCCAGCGCCGGGTCGGCCGGGTGGTCGATGACGTCGTAGACGCGCTCGACGGCGGCGCGCGCCAGCTGGGCGGAGACGATCAGGTTGGTGAGCAGTCGCGCCAGTGAGGTCATCGTCGTGATGTAGGTGGCGAACGCGAGGAACGTGCCGACGGTGATGTCGCCGCGGGCGGTCAGGTAGCCGCCCAGTGCGATCACCCCGACCATCGCGACCTGTGGGATCGCACCCATGGTCGGCGTGAAGCGGGAGTTGATCGCCGCGGCCCGCATCCGTTGGGAGAACAGGCGTCGGCCGTGGCCGACGAGCTCGTCGACCGAGCGCCCCTCCTGTCCGAACCCCTTCACGACCCGGACCCCGGTGACCGTCTCCTCGACGTGCTGGGCGACGTCGGCCGCGGACTGCTGGGCCGACCAGGTCGCGGCGAACAGGGCCTTGCGGGTCCGGAACGCCACCACCGCAACCGCGGGGATGACGAGGACGGCGACGAGCGTGAGGAGCGGGGACAGATAGGCCATCACGCAGAACGCCAGGACGACCTGGACCACCGCGCCCAACGACAGCGGCACCATCGCCAGCAGACCCTGGACCAACTGCAGGTCCGAGATCGACCGCGAGACGACCTGCCCCGTGCTGATCGACTCCTGTGCGGTGCCGTCGAGTCGGAGCAGTGTTCGTAACAGCCCGCGGCGCAACGTGTTCTGGACGGTCAGCGACAGACGTCCCGCGGTGACCCGGCGGACGTACTGGGCACCGAACCGGATGACACCCAGGCCGGCCAGGGCCGAGGCGATCGCCGCGATGGAGAACCCGTGTGAGGCGACACCGGTCGCGTCATCGATGGCCGCCTTGGTGAGCAGCGGCGCGCCCAGGTCGATCAGGACGCCCACCCCGGTGACCGCCAGGGTGATGGTGACGAGCGCCCGGTTGCGGAGACACTCGGCAACCAGTCGGGCTATCCAGCCACCGTTCACCGATCTCCCGTGTCGATCGCCGCCTGACCCCGTGCCGATCCGTCGACGACGGTGCCGTCGATGATCCAGTTCGTCGGGGCGGGACCGAACGCCGTGCGGGCGTTGTCGATGATCTTGCGGCCCAGCATGCGGTTGCCGACGCCGCCGACGGCCGCGCCCACACCGGCCGGGAGGAGTTTGCCGACCATCAGCGGGGCCCGGCGGGCCGCGTACTTCTTGATCAGCTTCTTCATCAACGTCTTGTTCAGATTCCGCAGCGCGGGGGTGGGGATCGCCCCGCCCGCAACGCGTCCCAGCGCGTTGTTGCTCTTGGTGCCCAACGCCTTGCCGAGGGCGAGCACCCCCTGCTCACCGAGCACGACCGCCAACACCAGCGTCTTGCGACGCTCGCTGTGGTCGATCGGGATGCCGTGCACCTCGGCCACCGCGAGCGCCAACAACGCCGACGCCTCGACGAAGAACGCCGACTCGCCGCCGAGGGCTGCGATCGACGCGATGGTGCCGACCCCGGGGACGGCGGCCGCGGCCCCGACGGCGCCGCCGGAACCCATGACCGCCTTCAGGTATCGCGATTCGAGTCGCTCGATGAGCTGCGCCGGCGAGTCGTCCGGGTTGGCGTCGCGCAGGCGGCGGACGTAGGCCGCGACAGCGGGGGCCTGCAGACGCTGGGCGCGGTCGATGATCGACACGATCGCTCCCGAACCGCCGGACTGCTTCTCGACCGCGGGCGGCGTCGGCGCGCCCGGATCCGACGAGCTCATCGGGGCGCCGAGTCCTGGGCCGCGACGACCTCGCCCTCGATCGGGGGCGGCGGCGGGGTGCCGTCGCCGAACGGACGGCCGCCGAGCTCCTCGCGGTGGTGCGGGGAGTTCCAGCCACGCAGATCCGGGCCCTGCGGCACGATGCCGGTGGGGTTGATGTCGCTGTGCACGATGTAGTAGTGCTGCTTGATCTGCGTGAAGTCGGTGGTGTCGCCGAAACCGGGTGTCTGGAACAGGTCTCGCGCATACGCCCACAGGACAGGCATCTCGGAGAGCTTGGACCGGTTGCACTTGAAGTGCCCGTGGTAGACGGGATCGAACCGGGCCAGCGTCGTGAACAGTCGCACGTCGGCCTCGGTGATCGTGTCACCGACGAGGTACCGCTGGGTGGCGAGACGATCGCTGATCTTGTCGAGGTGGGTGAACAGTCGCGCGTAGGCGCGGTCGTAGGACTGCTGACTGCCCGCGAAACCGCAGCGGTACACGCCGTTGTTGATCTCGGTGAACACCCCGTCGTTGACGTCGTCGATCTCGGCGCGCAGGTGTTCGGGGTAGAGCTGCGGTGCTCCGTCCCGATGGTGCTCGGTCCACTCCAGGGAGAAGTCGATGGTGATCTGCGGGAAGTTGTTAGTCACCACCTGCCCGGTGGGCACGTCGACCATCGCGGGCACGGTGATGCCCTTGGGGTAGTCGGGGAATCGCGCCAGGTAGGCGTCCTTGAGTCGCGGGATCTGCAGCACCGGATCGAATCCACCGGGGTCGAGGTCGAAGGTCCAGCTGTCGGCGTCGTGGGTGGGGCCGCACAGACCCATCGAGATCGCGCCCTCGAGGCCCAGCAGGCGTCGGACGATGATCGCCCGGTTGGCCCAGGGGCAGGCGCGGGCCACGACCAGGCGATACCGTCCGGCCTCCACCGGATAGCCGTCGGCACCGTCGCGGGTGATGCGGGTCTCGATGTAGTTGGTGTCGCGGACGAAGTCGGCGCCCGGCTCGACGTACTTCCCGGGATTCGACTCGGTGGCGGTGTCGTGGGTACTCATCTCGACCAGATTAGCCCGTGTGCGGACGCCACTTGCGCGATGCTGATCGGTCTGTGATTATTCCTTCCGGAATATTCGACGCGGAATGACGTGGACGGGAGGGTCGATGGCAACCGAACTCACACCTCTCGCGGTGATGATCCTGGGTCTGACCGCCGAGCGCCCGATGCACCCGTACGAGATGGTCCAGACGCTGATCGCGCGCAAGGAGGACCGTTTCGCCAACATCCGGCCCGGTTCGCTGTACCACACCGTCGACCGACTGATGGCACGAGAACTGTTGCAGGTCAACGAGGTCGAGCGATCGGGTAACCGACCGGAGCGGACCGTCTACGCCATCACCGACGCCGGCTCGCAGGCCCTGCGGGCGCGGTTGTCGGCAATGCTCGGCACCCCGACCACCGAGTTCCCGGAGCTCTTCCTCGCGCTCGCCGAGTCACACGAACTACCGCGCGTGGAGGTCATCGACCTGCTCGAGCGTCGACTCGTCGCGATGTCCGAGGAGCTGGACTACTACCGGAGCGCGCGCACCCAGGCGACCGATCGCGGGGTGTCGGAGATGTTCCTGCTCGACGTCGGCTGCCGCTGCGCGACCCTCACCGCCCAACTCGACTGGCTGCGGTCGGTGCGCGACCGACTCGTCGACGGCTCGTTGACCTGGATGGACCACGCCCGTCGCGGCCAGGGCGCACCGCCGTGTCCGCTGGCGGGCGAGGACTTCTCCGGAATTGTCGGCCCCCCGGCGCACCATGCAACCCACACCACCAAGACGGAAGACGTGACGACATGACCGACACCACCAGTGCCCCGCCGGCGTTCAAGCCGGTGACCGACCGTCCCTGGGCCGCGCTCGGCGCACTCTGCCTCGGGTTCTTCATGATCCTGGTCGACATGACGATCGTCGCGGTCGCCCAGCCGAAGATCCAGGAGGGCCTCGACACCGACTTCAACGGCGTCATCTGGGTCACCAGCGCGTATCTGCTGACCTACGCCGTGCCCCTGCTCATCACCGGGCGACTGGGAGATCGGTTCGGGCCCAAGCTGATGTACCAGGCCGGGTTGGTCGTCTTCACCGTCGCCAGCGTCTGGTGCGGACTCTCCGGATCGATCGGGGAACTGATCGCGGCGCGCGCGTTGCAGGGTATCGGCGCGGCTCTGATCACCCCGCAGACGATGTCGCTGATCACCCGGATGTTCCCGGCCGAACGTCGTGGGGCGGCCATGGGCGTGTGGGGCACCGTCGCCGGTGTCGCCACGCTCGTCGGACCGCTGCTCGGTGGTGTCCTCGTCGACAGCCTCGGGTGGGAGTGGATCTTCTTCATCAACGTCCCCGTCGGCATCGTCGGCGTCGTCCTGGCGTGGTGGCTGGTCCCGACGGTCGACACCCGTGTCCGTCAGTTCGACGTGATCGGTGTCGTGCTGAGCGCGGTGGGCCTGAGCGCCTTGGTGTTCGGCATCCAGGACGGTGAGAAGTACGACTGGGCGCCGTGGATCTGGGTTCTCGTCGCCGCGGGCGTCGCGGTGATCGGGGTGTTCGTCTGGTGGCAGTCGAAGATCCGCACCGAACCACTCGTCCCGTTGTCACTGTTCCGCGACCGGAACTTCTCCCTCTCCAACGTCGGCATCGCGGCGATGGGCTTCGCGACCTCCGGGTTGATGGTGCCGATGATGTTCTATCTGCAGCTCGTGGGTGGGATGACGCCGACCCAGTCGGCACTGGTCCTGGTTCCGATGGCGCTGATCACCGGTGTGCTGGCGCCGTTCGTCGGCCGCATGGTCGACACCACCCATCCGCGATACATCATCGGATCGGGTCTGTTCCTCAACGCCGTCGCGATCGGGTGGCTGGGCATGATCGCCCGGCCGGACACCCCCGTGTGGATGCTGCTCCTGCCGGTGAGCCTGATGGGTCTGGCCAGCGCGGGGATCTGGGCGCCCTTGGCCGCCACCGCGAACCGCAACCTGCCCATGGCGCAGGCCGGGGCCGGGGCCGGGGTCTACAACACCATGCGTGTCGTGGGATCGGTGCTCGGCAGCGCTGCCGTCGGCGCTCTCCTGCAGACCCGTCTCGCCGCCGAGCTGCCCGGCGTCGGCGGCACCGTGCCCCACGACGTCGACCGGCTGCCCGCGTTCCTGCGCGAGGGTTTCGCGACCGCGATGGGCCAGGCGATCTACCTGCCGGCCGCGGTCCTGCTCCTCGGCGTGGTGGCCGCTGTCTTCCTGGCCCGGCCGCGGCACCTGGGGTCCACCCCCGCCGCGGTGGCGACCACGCCGACCACGCCCGCGGCGCAGTCGGTTCCGGCGCCGACGGCCTGAGGCCACCGGACACGGCGTCGGCCCTGGTTGACGGCCCTTCGACAGTCGGTTGTACTTGCAACCATGTTGTCCAGACTGACCATCGGCGAGCGTCGCGATCAACTCGTCGAGTGTGCGCTGGGGCTGGCGCAGCGGTCGGGGATGAACTCGGTGACCGTACGCGCGGTGGCCGAGGAGGCGGGAGTCTCCCTCGGCGTCGTGCACTACTGCTTCGCCAACAAGGACGAGCTGATGGCCGCGATGGTCGAGAGGGCCGTGGCCACGCATCTGCAGGCATTCCTCACCATCCAGCAGACGCCCGACGATCCGGCCGAGATCCGAACCGGCAGTGCGGCTCTGCACTCGATGCTGTCGGAGACGCTCGCCTCGGCGCTGATGCTGGCCCGCGATCACCCGCAGCGGTGGCTGGTGCTCATCGAGTCGACGGTGGTGTCCCTACGGGCACCCGACTCGTCCGGCTCGGCGTCGGCCGCCCTGCGGCAGAATGCCCTGGCCGAGCAGTACGGCCTGCAGTTCCTGACCGAACTCGGTGCGCGCAGTGCGATGACGTTCAACGGGGGCGAGCGCGACGTGGTTCGCGGTGCGCTGCAACTGATCTACGGGATGATCCAGTGGTGGCTGGTCGACCGCGACGACGAGGCCGCGACCCGGTCACTCGACCTGCTCGCAGGGTGGATCACCGATCGCGCGACCCCGGTGGTCGCGGTTCTCAACTGACCGAGACGTCGATGGTGTGCAGTCCGGTCGACCCGTCCGGGTCGGGTCGTGACACCACGGCCGACTGCTGTCGGCCCTCGCCGTCGATCGCGCGGACGGTCAGGGTGTGGTCGCCGGAGGTGGCGTCCCAGTCCCAACTCCACAGTCGCCAGGTGTCGATGTTGTCCGGCGCCAGCAGACGCGCACTCTGCCACGGGCCGTCGTCGACCTTCACCTGCACGGCGTTGATGCCCCGGGGCTGCGCCCATGCGACACCGCCGACGGCCACGCGTCCGGCGCTCACCGTGGCGGAGTCGCGGGGGACGTCGATCCGCGAACTGGTCTTGATCGGGCCCTTCTCCGACCACCCGCGCGTCGACCAGTAGGCCTTGGCGCGGTCGAAGCGGGTGACCTCCAGCGACACAACCCATTTCGTCGCCGAGACGTACCCGTACAGACCGGGGACCACCATGCGGGCCGGATAGCCGTGTTCGATGGGCAGCGGTGTGCCGTTCATGGCCACCGCGAGCAGGGAGTCGCGGTCGTCGGTCAGTGCCTCGAGCGGGGTACCGGCGGTGAAGCCGTCGGAACTGCTCGACAGCACCATGTCGGCGTCGTCGGACGGGCCCGCCATGGCGAGCAGGTCGCGCAGGCGGTAGCCGGTCCAGGTCGCGTTGCCGATGAGGTCGCCGCCGACCTCGTTGGAGACACAGGTCAGGGTGACCATCTTCTCGATGGCCGGCATGCGGCGCAGTGCCGCCATGTCGATCCGCACCTCGCGGTCGACCATGCCGTGGATCCGCAACGACCAGGCGCCGCTGGTGAGCTGGGGCGGCTGCAACGCCGTGTCGATCCGGTAGAAGTCGCTGTTGTCGGTGACGAACGGGGTCGCGCCGGCGTCGTCACCCGCGGACTGGTCGACGGTGTTGACCGCCCGGGGCACCGAGAACGCCGAACGGTCCCGACTGACGTCGTTGAAGAAGTGGTCGAGTGCGCTGCCCGCGACCCCGGTGACCACCGCGGCCGCGCCCGCGCCGGATGCGCCGAGCAGGAATGTGCGCCGATCGGGCCCGGTTCCGGTCTCGCCGGTGGTGGGGGAGTCCAGTCGGACCGCCATGAACCGGAGGAACGCGATGCCCGCGGCCACACCGAGGACCGTCGGGAGGAACCACCAAGCCCCCGCGGCCGGTCGCGTCACCGCCGCGGCGACGCCGAGTGCGCCGAAGGCGGCGAACAGCGCCGATCCCCACCAGCGCCGCGAGGTCTCCAGCAAGCCGGCGAGAACCGCCAGCAGTGCGACGATCACGCCCATGCCGACGAGCAGGGCGGTCTTGTCGCCGGTCCCGAAGGTGCTGATGGCGAACTCGCGAACCGACTTGGGCGTCAGGTCGATCACCGCGGACCCCACCGCGAACAGCGGCGACGCCGCACGATCGAACACCGCGGCCACCAGTTGTCCCACGCCGACGGTCAATCCGGCGGCGACGATCCCGTTGACGACGCGCAGAACCGTCACCGGGGGGTGCGGCTCCGTGGGCGTCGGTGTCTCCTGGACTGATGTCACCTGATCCAGTATCCACATGACGCCCCCCACAGGTGATGAAGGATCGTTCATCGCGTGGATGTCGAGGTGGATGTGATCAGGCCGCCCGCGGCACGCCGCCGTCGGGTCCCGACTCTGTCGGGGGCCGGTCGTACGGTTCTCTCATGCGCATCCTGCACACCTCCGACTGGCACATCGGTCGGACCTTCCACGGCGTGGACCTGCTGGACGATCAGCGGCGCTCGCTGATCGGTCTGGCCGATCTCGTCGCGGCGGAGTCGATCGATGTGGTGGCGGTGGCGGGCGATGTCTACGACCGTTCGGTGCCCAGCGCGGACGCGGTGACGGTGTATGACGCCGTGCTGGAGGCGATCCGCGCCGCCGGTGCCCAGATCGTGGTGACGTCGGGCAATCACGACTCGCCGACACGCCTCGGCGCCGGTTCGGGCTTCGCCGCGGCGGGCGGGTTGCATCTGCGGACCTCGGTGGCGGGCATCGCCGATCCGGTGGTCATCGCCGACGAGCACGGCGAGGTCGCGTTCTACGGCATCCCCTATCTCGAACCGGACGTGACGCGGGCGGCCCTCGGCGTCCCGCAGGCCCGCAGCCATTCCGAGGTGCTCGACGCCGCGATGGGGCGGGTCCGCGAACACCTGGCCGTCGCGCCGCGCCGCTCGGTCGTGCTCGCGCACGCCTTCGTGGTGGGTGCCGTCGCGACCGGGTCGGAGCGATCGATCTCGGTCGGTGGGGTCGAAACCGTTGCGGCGAGCACGTTCTCGGGTGCCGACTACGTCGCGCTAGGGCATCTCCACTCTCCGCAGACCGTCACCGACACGGTGCGGTACAGCGGATCGCCGTTGCCGTACTCCTTCGGCGAACGCACCCACGACAAGGGCGTCTGGATCATCGACCTCGACGCGGCCGGGGTGTCGGAGGTCCGCCCGGTGTCGCTCCCGCTGGTGCGGGGGCTCAGCCGGTTGACCGGCACCCTGTCCGAGCTGGTCACCGCCCCCGACCACGCCGGTGCCGAAGATCATTACGTCGAGGCCATCCTCACCGACGCCGTCCGACCGACCGACGCGATGCGGACACTGCGGGAACGGTTTCCCCTCGCCGTGCACGTCGAGTGGCAGAGCCCCCGGGTCGAGTCGGGGATCGACTACCGGGACCGCGTACGGGGCCGATCCGACAGCGAGATCGTGGCGTCCTTCGTCACCGACGTCCGCAGTGAACCGAGCGCGCGCGAACTGCTGCTGCTCGACTCTGCTGTTCGGGCGGTCGGCGGCGACGCCGAGTCCGGACCCACCGAGTTGATGCTGTTCGACGTCGAATCCGAGCTCACGGCGTGAAGCTGCACTCCCTGCAGATGCACGCGTTCGGGCCGTTCGCGGCCGACGCCGAGGTCGATTTCGACGCCCTCGGCGTCGACGGCCTGTTCCTGCTGCACGGTCAGACCGGGGCGGGTAAGACGACCGTTCTCGACGCCGTCGCGTTTGCCCTGTTCGGCCGGGTACCCGGCGCGCGCGACGACGGTCGCCGGCTGCTCTCGGATCATGCGAAACCCGGCGACACACCGTCGGTCACGCTCGAGGCCACGATCGGCGGTCGACGACTCCGGGTGACCCGCAGCCCCGAACACCTCCGGACCAAGAAGCGCGGCACCGGGCTGACCAGGGTGAACGCGGCAGGCACTCTCACCTGGGTCGACGGGTCGGGCCCGAACCTCGCCCGGCTGCCGGAGATCGGCGAGGTCATCACCCGCATCCTCGGGATGAGTGCAGACCAGTTCTTCCAGGTGGTGTTGCTCCCGCAGGGTGAGTTCGCACGTTTCCTGCGGGCGTCCACCGACGACCGGGAACGACTGCTCGAGCGCCTGTTCGAGACCGAGCGCTTCAACGACCTCGAGGGGTGGTTGCGCGAGAGGGCGCGGACCAGCCGTACCGAACTCGAGGACAAGGGCCAGGCGGTGGATCGTCTCGCGGGCCAGATCGCCGTGGTCGCCGACGTGCCGCAGCCGGTCGAGCCCGATTTCGACTGGGCGCAGGATCTTCTCGACTCCGCCCGCGCCGAGGTCGTCGCCGCGACCGAGTCACTGACCACCACTCGCGACGCGTCCCGGACGGCCGACCGTGCGCACGCCGACGCGCGTCATGCCCACGAACTCCACCGCCGCGGTCGTACCGCACAGGCGCAGCTCGCCGCGCTCGACGCCGAACGCGCGACCATCGCCTCCGCCGTGGCCATGATCGACGCCGCACGCCGTGCGGAGCCGGTCCGTGCGGTGGCCGCCGAACACGACCGTGCGCAGCGCGAATGTGCACGCGCGACGTCCGCGCGCGAACAGGCACACGACCGACTCGCGGCCACCGCGGACGGCGCGGCGCTCGCGCGCGCCCTGTCGTGGCCGGCCGCGCCGGCCGACCGCTCGACAGTCGAGGGCGCGATGGAGCGCTGGACCACGGAGTCCGGACGCCTCGAGCCACTGGAGAAACGGGTCCGCGACCGCCCCGACCTCCTGCGGGCGATCGACGACACCTCCACGGCCGGGGCGCACGCGGCCGAGCAGATCGCCTCCGTCGACGAAGCGCTGGAGTCGGCGCCGCGCCGACGGGCCGAATCCGAGAAGGCGCTCGCCGCAGCCGTCGCCGCGAGCGCCCGACTACCGCAGTTGCGCACCGAGGCCGAGGCGGCCGAGGTGGCCCGGACCGCGCACGCCCGACTCGAGCGCCTCGATGCCGAGGCCGAGCGCGCACGCACACAGGTCGCGTCCTTCCGTGATCGCCACCAGCTGGCACGCGAGCGTGTCCTCGATCTCCGGGAACGCCGCATCGCCGGGATGGCCGCCGAGTTGTCGGCCGGTCTGCGCGACGGTGATCCGTGTGCGGTGTGTGGCGCGACGGAACACCCTGCTCCCGCGGTGACCGCGGCCGAGCACGTGCGCGAACAGGACGAGGCCGACGCGCGAGCCGAGGAGAAGGCCTGCGAATCCGACCGCACCGGCGCCGAGCGGGCGCTGGCCGCCATCGAGACCGACCGCGCGCTGTGGCGCGAGCGTACCGGTGGGGTGACCTGCGACGAGGCGACCGCCGAGGTGGACCGGATCGCCGCCGAACGCCGCCGCGTGTCGCAGGAGGCGCATGCCGAGGCGCTGGTCCGCGCGAACATCGCCGCGCTCGACGCCGACACCGAGCGTCTGCGAACCGACCGCACCGCGCTACAGACCCGCGTCGCCGAACTCCGCGAGCGCGAGGCGCATCTCCGTCGACAACTCGCCGAGCTCGATGCCGAGACGGCGTCGGCCACCGACGGCACGATCACCGTCGCGTCCCGACGTCGAGCGCTCGCCGACGCGTGCGCGGCCCTCGCGGCGGTCCGCGAGACGCGGTCGGTGTGCGCCGCCGCCGACGATCGTGTGCGCGACTGCACGGCCCGTCTCGACGACCTGCTGGGCGAGACCGGTTTCGAGTCCGTCACCGCCGCCCGGGCCGCTCTGCTCACACCGTCCGAGGTCGCCCGGTTCGAGAAGCAGGTCCGGCAGGCCTCCGACATCCGGGCCGCGGCACAGGCGACAGTCGACGATCCGGAGGTCGCCCGCGTCATCGGCACCGAGGTCCCCGACCTCGACCGACTCGAGGTGGAGCGGGTCGAAGCGACCGCGGCGGCGACGTCGGCGGCGACGCGCCACGCCGGCGCCGTCGCGACCGCGGCGAAGCTCGAGCCCCTGTGCGCCGACTTCTGGTCGGCGGTGTCGGTGCTCGCACCCGCGGTGGCGCGCGACGCCGAACTGCAGGGTCTCGCGGAGCTGGTGGCGGGCCGCGGTCAGAACTCGCGGCGGATGTCGCTGCGGTCCTATGTGCTCGCCGCCCGACTCGAGGAGGTCATCCTCGCCGCATCGTTCCGGCTCCGTCAGATGTCTTCGGGGCGTTACGAATTCGCGCATTCCGACGCCGCCGCGTCGCGGGGTCGCCGATCCGGGTTGGGTATCGAGATCCGCGACGAGTACACCGGCGCGGTCCGTCCGGCGAACACCCTGTCCGGCGGCGAGACGTTCTTCGCCTCGCTTGCGCTCGCGTTGGGGCTGGCCGATGTGGTCTCCGCGGAGTCCGGCGGCCGCGTCCTCGACACGATCTTCATCGACGAGGGTTTCGGCACGCTGGATCCCGAGGCGCTGGACCTGGTCATGGGTGTCCTCGACGAGTTGCGCTCCGGCGGACGGGTCGTCGGGGTGGTCAGCCACGTCGACGAGATGCGTGCGCGAATCCCCGCACAGCTGCGGGTGATTCGCTCCGAAGGTGGGTCGGCGTTGCAGATGATCGGCACCTCCGCCGAGCGGTTTGGGTGAGCGACGAGCCGTGCGATAGTCTGACTCTCGCCCGTCGAGCCCCCGTAGCTCAGGGGATAGAGCGTCCGCCTCCGGAGCGGAAGGCCGCAGGTTCGAATCCTGCCGGGGGCACCCTTTCACCTAATCTGGCCACATGAAGTTGGCACTGTCCTTCTACGGCAGCAGGGGCGATATCCAGCCGGGCGTGTGTCTGGGCCACGAACTCACCCGGCGCGGTCACTCGGTCACCATGCTGGTCCCGCCCAACTACGTGGGATTCGCGGCGTCGATGGGGCTCGCCGCACGGCCCATCGGACTCGACAGCGAGTCGTACTGGGACAGCGACCGATCCCGCGAACTGATGTCCACGAGGAACCCGGTGCGCAAACTGCGGTTGGCGCAGCAGCAGGTCGTCGAGGGCTTCGCCCGTTTCGACGCCGATCTCGCCGACACGGTCGCCGGCCTCGCGGCCGAGACCGGGGTCGACGGGCTGATCAGCGGGCCGCTGGGTCAGGAACGCATCCACGCCCTCGCCGAGTACCTCGGGGTGCCGATGGCGACCATGAGGTTCTGCGCGATGTCGGAGAACGGGGCGATCGGCGCGATCCCGTCGTCGCGCACACTGCCCGCGGCCCTGAACCGGGCCTCGTGGCGCGCCGCCGATGCCGTCACGTGGACATTCGGCAAGGGACCGGAGAACCGGTTCCGGGCGCGGCTGGGTCTACCCGCCGCCGAGCAACGGCTCCCGCATCGCCTGCGGCGCGACGGCGTCGTGCAGATACAGGCCTACGATCCGGTGTTCTTCCCCGGTCTGGCCCGGGAGTGGGGGGCCGACCGCCCACTCGTCGGCTTCCTGGACCTGCCCGCCGACAAACGGTCGGCGGTGGGGGAGGAGATCGCCACCGACAGCCCGCTGTGGAGATGGCTCGACGACGGCCCGCCGCCGGTGTACGTCGCGTTCGGCAGCGCGCCGCTGTCGGATCCCGACGCCGTGCACGCCGCGATCGGGGCGACGGCCCGGACGCTGGGCATCCGCACGCTGGTCGGGTCGCGAGGGCGTCCGGAGGGGGTGGACCCCGACAACGACGCGGTGTTCGTCGCCGGCGCGATGAACCACGCAACAGTGCTGCCGCGGTGTCGGGCGGCAGTGCACCACGGGGGCGCGGGGACCACTGCGGCCACCGTCCGGGCCGGGTTGCCGACCATGGTCGCCTCGGCCGGGGCCGATCAGGCCCACTGGGGCGCGGCCGTCACCCGACTCGGGATCGGCACGTCGACGCGATTGTCCGGGCTCGACGCGGCGACGCTCACCGAGGGTGTGGAGGTCTTGTTGCGGCCGGACACCGTCCGGCGCGCGGACGAGGTCGGGGCGCAGATGATCCCACCCGCCGACGCCGTCACGACGGCCGCAGAAACAATCGAGTCGACGTTCACCCGTGTGACGGTGTGAACGCCGACTCGATGGTCGTGCGTCGGGGCTGTGCGCCCCGGGTGTTGATCAGCCCTTGACGCAGGTGAACTGCATGACGTCGATCATGTCCTTGCGGAACGACGCGGCGCAGCCGCTCAAGTACTTGACGTAGGTGTTGTAGTTGGCGCGGCCACACAGCTCGATCGCCTTGTCGCGGTTCTCGCCGAGGGCCTTGCTCCACGCGTCGAGGGTGCGTGCGTAGTGCAACTGCAGCGGCTGGACCTTCTCCACCGTGAACCCGGCGTTCGTCGCGCCGTCGGTCACCTGCTTGGGCAGCGGGAGCTGACCGCCGGGGAAGATCTCGGTGGCGATGAAGCGCAGGAACGCGAAGTCGTCCTTGCCGATCTTGTTGCCGGTCTCGTGATGGTGCGAGAGGCCGTACGCGGTGATGGTGTGCAGGAGCATCTTGCCGTCGTCGGGCAGCGCGTTGTAGGCGAAGTCGAAGAACTGCTTGTGACGCTCGAAGCGGAAGTGCTCGAAGGCGCCGATCGACACGATGCGGTCGACCTTTCCGTCGAACTCCTCCCAGCCCTGCAGGCGGATGTCACCGGACAGGCCGGTCTCGGCGGCCTTGTCCTCGACGAGCTTCTTGACGTGACCGTACTGGTTCTTGCTCAGGGTGAGTCCGATGACGTTCACGCCGTACTTCTCCATCGCGCGCAGGGCGGTGGCGCCCCAACCGCAGCCGACGTCGAGCAGCGTCATACCCGGCTCGAGACCGAGCTTGCCCAGCGACAGATCGATCTTCGCGATCTGGGCCTGGTTGAGGCTGTAGTCCTCTTCCTTGAAGTACGCACAGCTGTAGGTGCGGGACTCGTCGAGGAAGAGTGCGAAGAATTCATCGCTCAGGTCGTAGTGGGCCTGGACGTCCTCGAAAAACGGCGTTTCGGTGGTCAAAACGGAACCTCTCTGGTGTGGACACCTCGGCGGCGATGCCGGTGCGTCATGGGTGTGGCTCTGTGGTGCTGACTGGTTATCGGATCATTCGAAAGCGCGGTTCATCTCAACTGCACCGTGGCAACCGCACGCCCGAATATCCGTTTGCCCCGGAAGGTCGCCTGGATCGCGATGGTCGCCGTCTTCGCCTCGCTGTCCAGCGATTTGACCCGGCCAGTGTATTCGACCTCGGCCGGGGCGTCATCGGCCACGTAGGCGATCCCGGTGAAACGGACGCGATAGTCACGCATCGCGGCCGGGTCGCCGAGCCATGAGGTCACGAAACCCGATCCCATGCCCATGGTCAACATGCCGTGGGCGATGGTCGTCTCGAGTCCGATGATCTCGGCGACCCGATCACTCCAGTGGATGGGGTTGTAATCGGCCGAGATGCCCGAGTAGTTCACCAGGTCGCCGCGGCGCAGCGTGACCGTGTGCGCAGGTAGTTCGTCGCCGACCGCGATGTCATCGAAGGCCGGGACGGACGGGTCGAGCGGCTTGTCCCACGCGATGTCGGTGAATGTGGGCTCGCCCTCGATCTCGCTCCACGATGTCGTGGTCGGAGCGACGAAATCACCCATCATCACGTCGGTGAGCGCGGCGTTGAGCGCCGGTTCGGTCTGGGCTCCGCGACGGCCGGCGGCGGTGGTCTGCAGGGTCTGGATCAGTTCGTCGTGCTCGTTGACCAGGAGCCCGGAGACGGTGATGGTGTCGCCGCCTGCCTTCTGACGGATCGGCGCCAGGCCCATGATCAGCCGCAGACGATCCCCGGCGTGCAGCGGGCGGTGGTAGGTGAAGACCTGATCGGTCTGCACGAACGCGCTGGTGTCGTATTCGGTGAGGACGTTCTCCATCAGCCAGTTCAGGCCGGTGCCCGCGAGGCGGGCCGTGAAGGTGAGCGGGGCGACGAGCGAGTCGTGACCGCGTTTCGCGGCGAACTCGTCGTCCCAGTGCACGAGGTGCGCGTCCTTCATCGACCGCGCGAACTCGCGGATCTCCTCACGGCCGATCTGATAGTGATCGGACGGCTCGTAGTACTGCGTCCAATCCCGATCGGCGGAGCTGACGTCGGCGGCCTTCACGACGCGCCCCCGACGCAGGTCGTCGGCTCATGCGGACGAAACGGACTCAAAATACCCCCAGGTGCTGGTGAGTTCGGTGGACGACGGTGTGCGGGTGAGTTGCACGCCCGACATACTTTCACACCTTGTGACGTGGCCTACTCGACGGTTAGCAATCCTCAACGGTTTCCGGGGAGAACCGAAGGTCAGTTCATCGGCAGCTGGGCCGCGCCGCGCTCGGCCAGCATCGACGCGAGGGTGTCGGCCTCGTTGGTCTGGATGTTGATCATCTGCTGCGCGAGGTCGCGGACGTACGGCTCCGACACGTGGTCCTTGTCGACGGCGTACTCCATCATCGGCAGGCCTCCGCGGTGGTGTCGCAACATCAGCTGGAGGAAGTCGATGTCGACGGCGTCGCCCCGCAACGATTGCAGCCGCGCCATGTCCGACGCGGTGGCCATGCCGGGCATGAGCGGGGTGCTGACCCCGTTGCCTGCGGTCATCTGCGCCGACGTCATCTGGCCCATCGACCCCGAGTGGTCGTGGCCGTCGGCGGACATCCAGGTCATCGCCGTGCCCGGGTTGTCTGTCGGATAGTCCCACCGGCTCAGCCAGGACTGCATCTGACCGATCTGGTTGGTCTGTTGGGTGAGGATGTCGTAGGCCAGCGCCCGCACCTCCGGTGACTGGGCCTGCGTCAACGCGACCTTCGCCATCGCCACACCCTGGGCGTGGTGGGTCGACATGTCCTGGGCGAACCCGACCGCGGCCGAATCCGCCGCCGGGCGGTCGGTCCCGCCGCCGCCACTGCGGATCATCAGTCCGATCGCGACACCGACCAGCAGCAGCGCGACCGCACCGAGAACCAGCAGCGCGGGAAGTTGTCGTTGCAGCGACGAGCGTCGGTCGATTCGCTCCGGGGCATCGGAGGGCATGCGGTCGGTGGAGGCGTCGGTCGACATGTCGCTAGCCCGCCGGGGTCGGGGTGGGGGCCGGAACCGCGGGTGCGGTGGCCGCGCCCGGGGTCGTCGGTGCGGCAGGCACGCCGGCCTCGTTGGTCGCCTGCTGCGTGCCCTGCCCGTTCATCTTCACCGCGTCGGACGGGAGTGGCCCCTGATCGGCGGGCGGCGGATTGCTCGGATCGAAGCCCTGCCCGACGAGTGCGTCACAGGTCGCGCCCACCTCGGGGTACGCGGACTGCTGCGGCTGGCCCGGGTAGACGTTGGTCTGCGAGTTGCGGCGCAGGGCGGTGATGAACTCGTCGACGCGCTTGTCGCCGGCCGAGGCGAGCTTGAGCTGATGGCCCCAGGACTGCAGTGAGATCGGGCTGCTCAGGCCCGGGTACGGCGAGAGCAGGATGTACTGCTGTCCCTCGACCTTGCTCTTGAGCTTGTCGAGGTCGCCCGAGGCGATGGTCTCGGGGTTGTAGGTGATCCAGATCGACCCGTGCTCGAGCGCGTGCACCGCGTTCTCCGACCGCAGCGGGTTGGGGTAGACGATCCCGGTGCAGGTCGCCCAGATCGCGTCATGGGGTCCACCGAACGGCGGCGACTGGTCATAGGCGACGCGCTGTGTGGGGGCGACGTGCTGTCCGGCGGGGTAGAAGACCTTCGTCACGCCGTCGATGTCGTCGGACGGATCGGGGTTCGAGGCACTGGGGACGAATTTCTGGGCCTCTTCGCGATCGATGTACTTCGGCGCGAGGTAGGCGGCGAGGGCACCGACGATGATGAGCACCACCACGACGGCACCGACGGTCATCCACGGGACCTGCCTGCGGCCGCCCGCCGTGACCGAGGGAACTGTGCCGGGCTTGGCGGGACGCTTGCCGCGTCCGGGCTTCTTCGCCGGACGCTTCTGCGCGGGCCGGGGGTCCTCGGGGGCCATCAGTACCTTTCTTCGCGGTTGCGCCGCACAGTCTACTGCGCGTCGTCGCCGTCCCCCGCCCGCCGCGCTACCCGACACCCGCGATGGTGCGCGCGCACCGCGGGTGTCGGGTCGCGACCTGCGGCCAATAGGATGGTCAACCGTGACTCCCGCCGATCTGCCTGCCGTGCTGCGTGACGCGACCACGACGGTGCTGACCCGACGAGGGCTGGATGCGTCGGTGGTCCCGGACGCGGTCGCCGTCGAGCGCCCGCGCAACCCCGACCACGGCGACTACTCCACCAACATCGCACTGCAGCTGGCCAAGAAGCTCGGTCTGTCCCCGCGTGACCTCGCGGGCTGGCTGATCGAGGAACTGGCGACGACCGACGGCATCGCCTCGGCCGACGTCGCCGGCCCCGGTTTCGTCAACCTGCGACTCGCCGCCGCCACCCAGAACGTGGTCGTCGCCGACGTCCTCGCCGCCGGCGCCGGGTTCGGTCGCGGAGTGACCCTCGCCGATCGCTCGATCAACCTGGAATTCGTCTCGGCCAACCCGACCGGCCCCATCCACCTCGGTGGAACCCGCTGGGCGGCAGTGGGAGACGCGTTGGGTCGCGTGCTGTCGGCGCAGGGTGCCGCGGTCACCCGCGAGTACTACTTCAACGACCACGGCACCCAGATCGACCGCTTCGCCCGCTCGCTGCAGGCTGCGGCCGACGGTGCGGCGACCCCCGAGGACGGGTACGCCGGCGCCTACGTCGGCGAGATCGCCGCCCGGGTCGTCGACAAGAATCCCGACATCTCGACGCTTCCCGAGTCCGAACGCCTCGAACGCTTCCGGGCCGACGGCGTCGAGTTGATGTTCGACCAGATCAAGTCGAGTCTGAGCGAATTCGGCACCGTCTTCGATGTCTTCACCCACGAGAACGCGATGTTCTCCTCAGGTCTGGTCGACGAATGCATCGCCGAGTTGAAGGCCAACGGCAACCTGTACGAGAAGGACGGCGCCTGGTGGCTGCGGTCGACGAGCTTCGGTGACGACAAGGACCGCGTCGTCATCAAGAGCGATGGCGAGGCGGCCTACATCGCCGGCGACATCGCCTACTACCGCGACAAGCGTCGTCGCGGCTTCGACCTGTGCATCTACATGCTCGGGGCCGATCACCACGGTTACGTCAAGCGTCTCAAGACCGGTGCGGCCGCTCTCGGTGACGACCCCGACACCGTCGAGGTCCTCATCGGCCAGATGGTCAACCTGGTCCGCGACGGTGTCCCGGTCCGGATGAGCAAGCGTGCGGGCACGGTCATCACACTGGAGGACCTGGTCGACGCGGTCGGTGTCGACGGCGCCCGGTACTCGCTGATCCGCTCGTCGGTGGACGTCAACCTCGACATCGATCTCGACCTGCTGACCACACAGTCGAACGAGAACCCGGTCTACTACGTGCAATACGCGCACGCACGGCTATCGGCGATCGCCCGGAACGCCGCCGATCTCGGAGTGGTCGCCGACCTGGCGCACCTCGCCGAACTCGTCGACCCGGCCGAGGGCGAACTCATCCGCACCCTGGGTGACTTCCCCGCCGTGGTCGCGACGGCCGCGCAGTTGCGCGAACCGCACCGGATCTGCCGTTACCTGGAGACCCTCGCCGGGACCTACCACCGTTTCTATGACCGGTGTCGGATCCTGCCGCAGGGTGACGAGACCCCGGGCCCCGTGCACTCGGCGCGGCTGGCGCTGTGTTCGGCCACCCGACAGGTCCTCGCCAACGGACTCGACCTCGTGGGCGTGAGCGCCCCGGAGCGGATGTGATGACCCACCCCGCAGGCCCCCGCCACGCCGAGGGCGTCAATGCCACGCGTCGATCCGAGAATCCCACGGGTGCAGCGCAACTGAACACCCTTCCGGCCGCGGTCTGGCCGCGTAACGCGGCGCGCGCCGCCGACGGTGTCGTCGCGCTGGCCGGCGCCCCCGTGACCGAGTTGGCGCAGGAGTACGGCACCCCGCTGTTCGTCATCGACGAGGACGACTTCCGTTCGCGGTGTGCCGACATGCTCGCCGCGTTCGGGTCCACCGGCCGGGTCCACTACGCGTCCAAGGCGTTCCTGTGCGGCGAGATCGCCCGCTGGGTCGACCAGGAGGGGCTCTCGCTCGACGTGTGCTCGGCGGGTGAGCTCACCGTCGCGTTGCGCGCCGGCTTCCCGCCGCACCGGATCGCCCTGCACGGCAACAACAAATCGCCCGACGAGCTGGCTCTCGCGGTGACGTCGGGGGTCGGACACATCGTCGTCGACTCCGCCATCGAGATCGAGCGGCTCGACGCCGCCGCGGGTGACGCCGGAATCGTCCAGGACGTGCTCATCCGTGTCACCGTCGGCGTGGAGGCGCACACCCACGAGTTCATCTCGACCGCACACGAGGACCAGAAGTTCGGTTTCTCCCTGTCCGGTGGTGTCGCCATGGACGCGGTCCGGCAGGTCTTCGACACCGACAACCTGCGACTGGTCGGTCTGCACAGCCACATCGGATCCCAGATCTTCGACCTCGACGGTTTCGAACTCGCCGCGCACCGGGTCCTCGGGTTGCTCCGCGACATCGTCGCCGAGTTCGGGGTGGACAAGACCTCACAGCTCTCGGTACTTGATCTCGGTGGCGGACTGGGCATCTCGTACATCCCCAGCGACGACCCGCCGCCGATCGAGGTGGTCGCGAGCACCCTCGCCGACATCGTCACGCGCCAATCCGCACAGCTGGGCCTGCCCACCCCGATCCTCGCCGTCGAGCCCGGTCGCGCGATCGCCGGGCCGGGGACCGTCACCGTCTACCGCGTCGGAACCGTGAAGGACGTCGCACTCGGTGGTGGTACCCATCGTCGCTACGTGTCCGTCGACGGTGGGATGAGCGACAACATCCGGACGTCGCTCTATCAGGCCGAGTACGACGTCCGACTGGTCTCGCGCACCTCGGACTCCGACCCGGTGCTCAGCCGGGTCGTCGGGAAACACTGCGAGAGCGGCGACATCGTCGTGAAGGACTGCTGGCTGCCCGCCGACGTGGCCCCCGGTGACCTGCTCGCCGTGGCCGCGACCGGCGCCTACTGCTACGCGATGTCGAGTCGTTACAACATGTCGACGCGGCCGGCGGTGGTGGCCGTCCGCGACGGCGCACCGCGGTTGGTGCTGCGTCGTGAGACCGTGGAAGACCTTGTGAGCCTGGAGGTGACGAGATGAGCGACCGAACCGGCCGACCCATCGGTGTGGCGGTACTGGGGATGGGCAATGTCGGGGCCGAGGTGGTCCGGATCCTGCTCCAGAACTCCGACGATCTACGTGCCCGCGTGGGCGCGCCCATCGAGATCCGCGGCGTCGCGGTTCGCAACCTCGACAAGGCGCGGGCCTGCGCGACGTCGTTGCTGACCGATGACCCGGCAAGTCTCGTGGTCCGCGACGACGTGGACATCGTGGTCGAACTCATCGGCGGCATCGATGTGCCCCGCACCCTGATCGCGACCGCTCTCGAGCACGGCAAGTCCGTCGTGACCGCGAACAAGGCGCTGCTCGCCGACTACACCGGCGAGCTGGCGACCCTGGCCGCCTCGGCGAAGGTGGATCTGTACTTCGAGGCCTCGGTGGCCGGTGCCATCCCGGTGGTGCGCCCGCTCATGCAGTCGCTGGCCGGTGACACCGTCCAGCGCGTCGCGGGAATCGTCAACGGCACCACCAACTTCATCCTCTCGGCCATGGCCGCCGACGGCGACGACTACGACGTCGTGCTGGCCGAGGCCGGCCGTCTCGGGTACGCCGAGGCCGACCCGACCGCCGACGTCGAGGGATACGACGCCGCGGCCAAGGCGGCCATCCTCGCCTCCATCGCGTTCCACACTCGGGTGACGGCGAGTGACGTCTACCGCGAGGGCATCTCGTCCATCACGTCCGACGACCTGGTCTCCGCGGCCACGCTGGACTGCACCATCAAGCTGTTGTCCATCTGCGAGCGGATCAACGATTCCAGTGGGCGGCAACGGATCTCCGCGCGCGTCTACCCGGCGCTCGTCCCGCACACCCATCCGCTGGCGTCGGTGAACGGGGCGTTCAACGCCGTGGTCGTGGAAGCCGAGAACGCGGGGCGGCTGATGTTCTACGGGCAGGGTGCCGGCGGTGCCCCGACCGCCTCGGCGGTCATGGGAGACCTCGTCATGGCCGCCCGTAACAAGGTGCACGGGGGACGTGGGCCGCTCGAGTCCACCTACGCCTCGTTGCCGATCGCGCCGATGGGCGACGTGAACACCCGCTACTACGTCTCGATGAAGGTCGCCGACCGCCCGGGTGTCTTGTCGACCGTGGCCGGCGAGTTCTCCAAACGCAGTGTCAGCATCGCCACCGTGCGCCAGGAGGGGGCCGACGAGAACGCCCGCCTGATCGTGGTCACCCACCGCGCGCCGGACTCGGCGCTCTCGGAAACCGTTGACGCACTGAAGGATCTGGACTCCGTACTGAGCGTGTCGAGTGTTCTTCGACTGGAGGGAACCGATGACTAGCAAGACCACCCCGGTGCATTCGGCCTGGCCCGGCCTGATCGAGGCCTACCGGGACCGTCTCCCCGTCGAACCGGACTGGAAGGTGATCACCCTGCTCGAGGGTGGCACCCCGCTGATCGCGGCCCGGCACCTCTCGGAGATCACCGGGTGCGAGGTGTATCTCAAGGTCGAGGGTCTCAACCCGACCGGGTCCTTCAAGGACCGCGGCATGACGATGGCGGTCAGCAACGCCGTCAACCAGGGCAAGACCGCGGTGCTGTGTGCGTCGACCGGCAACACCTCCGCCTCGGCCGCGGCGTACGCCGCCCGCGCGGGCATCACGTGTGCGGTGCTGATCCCGGAGGGCAAGATCGCGCTGGGCAAGCTGGCCCAGGCGGTCATGCACGGCGCCAAGATCATCCAGGTCCAGGGCAACTTCGACGACTGCCTCGAGCTCGCCCGCAAGGCCACCGCCGAATTCTCCGAGATCGAGCTGGTCAACTCCGTAAACCCCGCGCGTATCGAGGGGCAGAAGACGGCGGCCTTCGAGATCGTCGACGTCCTCGGTCGCGCGCCCGACGTGCACGCACTCCCGGTCGGCAACGCGGGCAACATCACCGCGTACTGGAAGGGGTACGACGAGTACCACTCCGACGGCATCACCGATTCCCGTCCCCGGATGCTCGGTGTCCAGGCCGCCGGTGCCGCCCCGTTGGTGACCGGTCAGCCCATCAAGAACCCCGAGACCATCGCCACCGCGATCCGCATCGGCTCGCCGGCGAGTTGGGATCAGGCCCAGGCGGCCAAGGACGCCTCGGGCGGGCAGTTCCGTGCCGCGACCGACGAGAAGCTGCTCGAGGCCTACCGGTTGATCGCCCAACGCGAGGGTGTCTTCGTCGAACCCGCCTCCGCGGCGAGCGTCGCCGGACTGCTCGCCGCGCGTGCCGACGGGTGGATCAGCCCCGGTGAGACCGTGGTGTGCACGGTGACCGGCAACGGCTTGAAGGACCCCGACACCGCGCTGGCGGGCATGCCGACGGTGCAGGCGATCGAGGTCGACCCGAGCGCGGTCGCCCGCGCTCTCGACCTCGGCTGAGGCGACGATGTATTCGCCTCTCCCGCAAGGGATCACCGTCGAGACGCGGGTGCCCGCGTCGTCGGCGAACCTCGGTGCCGGCTTCGACTGTCTCGGACTCGCCCTCGACGTCTACGACGATCTGCGGGTCTCCACCGCCGAGTCGGGTGTCCGCGTCGTCGTCGCCGGCGAGGGGGAGGGGGCGGTCCCGCTCGACGACACCCATCTCGTCGTCCGTGCGCTGCTACGCGGCCTCGAGGCGGGCGGCGTCACCGCGCCGGGCCTCGACATCGTCTGCACCAACGCGATCCCGCATTCTCGCGGACTGGGGTCGTCGGCCGCAGCCGTCGTCTCCGGTCTCGCCGCGGCGTCCGGGCTGATGGCGAAGAGCGGTGTCCGCGCTGGCTTCTCGGCCGACGAGCTCATCCAGCTCGCGGGTGAGTTCGAGGGTCACCCCGACAACGCCGCGGCGAGTGTCCTCGGCTCGGCGATCGTGTCGTGGACCGACGTGGTCGACGGCCGACCGCGCTATCAGGCGCGCCGACTCGAGGTCCACCCCGCTGTCCGGGTCACCGGCTTCGTGCCCGGAACCGAGTCCTCCACCGCCCTGACCAGGGGATTGCTCCCCGACGCCGTCCCGAGGGCCGACGCGGTACACAACCTGAGTCGCAGCGCGCTGGCCGTGGTGGCGCTGACCGTCGATCCGAGTTGCCTGCTCGCGGCCACGTCGGATCGGCTGCACCAGAACTACCGCGCTCCCGTGCTGCCGGAGACGACCCGGGTCGTCGCCGAACTGCGCGGACGTGGCGTGGCGGCGTTCGTGTCGGGTGCCGGGCCGTCGGTGATGGCACTGCACGACCAGCCTCTGCCCGAGCAGTCCCTGGTGATGGCCGCCGACCTGGGCTTCCGGGTCCAGAACCTCACGATCGCGGGACCGGTCAGCGTCCGTTGAGATCAGCTGCGCCGACGACACGTCGGCGCAGGGTGTTGCCGGATCCGCCGGATCATGGTTAGCATGTGGTTGTCTAGCCGTGGACGTGTCGTCCAGGCCGTGCTTCTCCTCGATCACCGTTTGGTGCACATGTCCCTGGTGCCCACCCGTTCACACGGGCCCTGCCGGGGAACTCACAGTCCGGTCAACGGTCGAGGTTCGAGCGTGCGTCGCCGGATCACGATGACGGCAGATCACACCACTTGAAGCCCGCCGGTCCGGCGGGTACGACATCCTCCGTCGACTCGACGGGGATGATCAAGACCCATCGCGGTGCGCAACTGCGGGGGAACGAAAGGAAATCCGTGACCGATACGGACCTGATCTCAGCGCCTGCCGACGACGCGGCGCCCGAGTCAGCGGGAGACACTCCCAGCTCACGACCGGCCAAGTCGGGCTCCGCACGCGGCGGGGGCCTCAGCTCGATGGTGCTCACCGAGCTCCGCGCGCTGGCCGGCGAACTGAACATCAAGGGCACGTCGGGCATGCGCAAGGGCGATCTGATCGCCGCCATCGCCGACCGCCAGGGCGGCGCACCGTCGACCCGTCCCGCCAAGGAGCGCGCCACCGCCGTGGCCGACGCCCCGGCCGCCGACGCAACCGTCGAGCGGGCGACCGCACCCACGTCCGACGCCGCCCGAAACGGCACCGCGGCCGAGGCGCCGGCGACCGCCGGGCCCGAGACCACCGCGACCACGTCGCGAGTCGATGCCCCGAGCACCGACCAACCTGCAGGTGACGCCCCCGCGAACGACCGGACCACCGAGTCGAACGAGTCGGGCGGCGAGCGCACCCGACGCCGGAACCGGGACAACGGCGGTCGGGACAACGGCGGTCGCGAGAACGGCAGTCGCGACTCCACCAACGGCAACGGCGGCGCCACCAAGGACAACTCGAACGGCGGCGGGGCGAAGTCCGACCAGGGTCGTAACCAGGGCGGCTCGGATCGCTCCGAGTCCGGTACCCGTGGGGACAACAGCGACGGCGGCGGTCGCGAGAACAACCGCGACGGTGGCCGGAACAACGGCAACCAGAACAACCGTGACGGCAACCAGGGCAACCGCAACGGCAATCGCGAGAACAACCGCGACGGCAACGGCAACCGCGAGAACAACCGGGATCAGCAGAACCGTGACAACGGTCCGCGCAACAACGGTCCCCGCGATGACGATCCCGACGGCGAGGGCAACGGCCGGGGACGGCGGGGTCGTCGATTCCGCGAGCGCCGCCGAGGACGTGACCGCGACGGGCAGGACGGTGGCGGCGGCAACAACGACGTCAGCGTCAACGACGACGACGTGTTGCAGCCGGTCGCCGGCATCCTGGACGTCCTCGACAACTACGCGTTCGTCCGGACGTCGGGCTACCTGGCCGGACCGAACGACGTCTACGTGTCGATGAACCTCGTCCGCAAGAACGGACTCCGTCGAGGCGACGCCCTCACCGGTGCGGTCCGACTGCCGCGCGACGGTGAGCAGAGCAGCCAGCGCCAGAAGTTCAACCCGCTGGTCCGACTGGACTCGGTCAACGGCGCCGAGGTGGAGGCCGCTCGCCGCCGCCCGGAGTTCAACAAGCTGACGCCGCTGTACCCCAACGAGCGTCTGCGCCTCGAAACCCGTCCCGAGCAGCTCGACACCCGCGTCATCGACCTGATCATGCCGATCGGCAAGGGGCAGCGTGCGCTGATCGTCTCGCCCCCGAAGGCGGGTAAGACGACCATCCTGCAGGACATCGCGAACGCGATCTCGATCAACAACCCCGAGTGCTACCTGATGGTTGTCCTGGTCGACGAGCGTCCCGAGGAGGTCACCGACATGACCCGCTCGGTGAAGGGTGAGGTCATCGCCTCGACCTTCGACCGGCCGCCGTCGGACCACACCTCGGTCTCCGAACTCGCCATCGAGCGCGCCAAGCGCCTGGTGGAGAACGGCAAGGACGTCGTCGTGCTGTTGGACTCGATCACCCGACTCGGCCGCGCGTACAACAACGCGTCGCCGGCATCCGGGCGCATCCTGTCCGGTGGTGTCGACTCGACCGCGCTGTACCCGCCGAAGCGGTTCCTCGG